>NZ_BAAAKJ010000256.1:0-5229 GCF_039527695.1 Kitasatospora putterlickiae | reverse complement strand
CGCGCGGGCGGGAGCGGCGTTCTGGGGACGGAGCCGTCAGGATCCGTCAGGACCCGGCCGGGCCCTTCCGGACCGTCAGCCGCCGTCGTCCGTACGGCCGGAACCCGAGCCGGAACCGGAACCGGAACCCGAGCCCGACCCCGAGCCGCCACCGTCGAGCGCGCGGGCGCGGCGCGGCCTGGGCGCGTCGTACGCGGCGGGGGTGACCCCGGCCAGGTGCTTGGCGGGCACGCCGTTGTGGTCCAGGTAGTCGCGGGCGGCGATCTCCGGGTGGTGCAGGTCGAACGCCGGGGACTCGGTGCGGATCCGCGGCAGGGTGGTGAAGTTGTGCCGCGGCGGCGGGCAGGAGGTGGCCCACTCCAGGGAGCGGCCCCAGCCCCACGGGTCGTCGCTGGTGACCTTCTCGCCGTACTTGGCGGTCTTCCAGACGTTGTAGAGGAACGGCAGGAGCGACAGGCCCAGCAGGAAGGAGCCGATGGTGGACACCGTGTTGAGGGTGGTGAAGCCGTCGGCGGCCAGGTAGTCGGCGTAGCGGCGGGGCATGCCCTCGGCGCCGAGCCAGTGCTGGACCAGGAAGGTGGTGTGGAAGCCGATGGTGAGCGTCCAGAAGCAGATCCGGCCGAGCCGCTCGTCGAGCATCTTGCCGGTCATCTTGGGCCACCAGAAGTGGAAGCCGGCGAACATCGCATATACCACGGTGCCGAACAGCGTGTAGTGGAAGTGCGCGACGACGAAGTAGGAGTCGGAGACGTGGAAGTCGATCGGCGGGGCGGCGAGCAGCACGCCGGTCAGGCCGCCGAACAGGAAGGTGACCAGGAATCCGACGGTCCACAGCATCGGTGTCTCGAAGCTCAGTGAGCCCTTCCACATGGTGCCGACCCAGTTGAAGAACTTCACACCGGTGGGTACCGCGATGAGGAAGGTCATGAACGAGAAGAACGGCAGCAGCACTTGTCCGGTGACGTACATGTGGTGCGCCCACACGGTGACCGAGAGGCCGGCGATGGCGACGGTCGCCGCGATCAGGCCGCCGTAACCGAACATCGGCTTGCGGCTGAAGACCGGGATGACCTCGGAGACGATGCCGAAGAACGGCAGCGCCAGGATGTACACCTCGGGATGGCCGAAGAACCAGAACAGGTGCTGCCAGAGCATGGCCCCGCCGGAGGACGGGTCGAAGACGTGCGAGCCGAACTTGCGGTCGCACTCCAGGGCCAGCAGCGCGGCGGCCAGCACCGGGAAGACCAGCAGCACCAGGACCGAGGTGAGCAGCACGTTCCAGCAGAAGATGGACATCCGGAACATGGTCATGCCGGGGGCGCGCATGCAGATGATCGTGGTGATGAAGTTGACCGCGCCGAGGATGGAGCCGAAGCCGGAGAGCGCCACGCCCATGATCCACATGTCGGCGCCGACGCCGGGCGAGTGGATCGCGTCGGACAGCGGCGCGTAGAGGAACCAGCCGAAGTCGGCGGCGCCCTGCGGGGTGGCGAAACCGGCGGCCGCGATCAGCGAGCCGAACATGAACAGCCAGTAGGCCAGCATGTTCAGGCGCGGGAAGGCGACGTCCGGGGCGCCGATCTGCAGCGGCATGATCCAGTTGGCGAAGCCGGTGAACAGCGGCATGGCGAAGAGCAGCAGCATCACCGAGCCGTGCATGGTGAACGCCTGGTTGAACTGCTCGTTGGAGAGGATCTGCGTCCCCGGCCGGGCGAGCTCGGCGCGCATGACCAGGGCGAGGATTCCGCCGATCAGGAAGAACCCGAACGACGACACCAGGTACATGGTGCCGATCGTCTTGTGGTCGGTGGTCGTCAGCAGCCGGACCAGGGACGAGCCGGGTCGTTTGACCCGCGCCTGTCCCGGTCGGGCGGCGGACGGCGGCAGCGCGCTGTCGCCCTGTGCCTCGATGGCGCTCAAGGACGCACTCCTTCGAAAACTTCTGCGGATGGATGGCGATCCATGATCGGAAAGCGCCACCCGTGCGCCCTAGGGCCGTTGGACCCAGCGGGCCGGGGCCGGTGGGCCTCGGATCCGGGCCCCCGTCCGGGACCACTGTCCGCCCGGCCGCCCACACCGGCCCGCCGCCCGGGGGAACGACGAAAAACCGGCGCGGCCAGGAGAGTTGACGTTCTCCCGGCCGCGCCGGCGGGGGCGCGGAACCGTTCTTCCGCGCCGGGGTCCCGGTGCGCCGGACACCCCACCCGGGGAGGGGGGCGTACCGTGCGCGGGGACCCGGGTCAGGGCCCGCGAATGGCGGATTCGCGGGCCCGTGGCTCAGCAGGCGGCGGCCGCGGCGATCAGCCGGTAGCCGGCCACCAGGTCGGGCTGGATGGCCACCGTGTGGTCCATCGAGGCGTTCACCCAGGGGCTCAACAGGGCGCGGTAGCGGGCCAGTCGGGCCGGGTCGGTGACCGGGCGGGCGAAGCCGGTGACCACCACGCTCCAGCCGAGCCTGGTCACCGGGTCGATCGCGTCCGCCTCGTAGGCGACCACCACACCGGTGTCCTCGCTGCCCAGGGTGGCCGCGCTCAGCGCGGCGCCGTCGTGGGTGCGGATCACGATGGTGTCGTCGACCAGGAGGTGGTTGACCGGGCGGATCGCGGGCAGCGCGCTCACCGTGAACACGATCCGGCCGAACGGCGCGCCGCCCAGCAGCCGCAGCGCCTCGGCCCGCTCCAGCGGCACGAGTTCGCGCGGCGGCGCCTCGACGGGCGGCCCGCTGCGCATCACCGCGCCGGGGCGGAGGGACGGCGGCTGCTCACGTCCGGAGCGGCGGCGCGCGCGCAGCCGGCGGCGGCCGGACCGGTCGCTCACGAGGCGGCCGCGATCAGGCCGAGGCCGCCGTCGAAGCGCCGGTAGAGCACCCGGCCGCGCCCCGAACCGGGCTGGGCGAAGAACAGGTAGGGCAGTTCGGCGCCGTTCAGCCGGTCCACGGCCTGGTCCTCCGTCAGCTCCGGCGCGCCGCAGGGACTGAGCGTCAGCGGGACGGCCGGGCGGGTGGGCGGTCCGGCGGCCACCGTACGGGCCAGCCGGTAGCCGGTCGGGCCGACCCGGTAGACCACCGCGTCGGTCTCGGTGGCCGGGTCGGTGAACAGGTGGATGTCGTAGTCCATCGCGTCCATGGTGCGGGCGGCGGCGTCCGGCGAGCACCACACCAGTTGGGCCCGCTTGCGCCGGACGACGCGCTGCGGCCCGGCGGGGTAAGGGAGTTCGGAGCGCGCCACGGCGGACCCGGCCACGGCCGTCCCCGCGACGGCGGCCCCGGGCGCGTCGGCCGTCAGCAGCGCCCGGGTGCGGCGCGGCCACGGCCGCGGCGTCCAGCCCGAGGTGACCGCGTTCATCCGGGCGCGCAGCCCCTCGGCGAGCCGGTCCAGCGCCTCGCCGAGGTCGGCGGCGGCCTCCTGGACGCGGATCCGCCGGCCGTCCACCTCGGCGTTGACCTGGGTCAGCACACCCGCCTCGTCGGCCCCGCCCAAGGAGCCCGTCGCGCCCGGGGAGCCCGTCGCGCCGATCGTCCCGACCCGCACCCTCAGCGACTCCACCAGGGCGTCCGCCCCGCCCACCACGGCGGCGATCCGGGCTCTCGCATCGGCCGCGAAGCCCCGCGAAATCCCCTCGCACACCCGCACCGTGACCAACTCGCCCACCTCAGGCCTCTTCCCGTTCCGCCACACTCTGGTCCTGCCGCGCCGACCCGCCCCCGGCGACCCCGCACTGCGGCGCGGCGATCACCATCCCTCTCCGGCATCCCGGTCACAAGGGCCGAACGGCCCCATCGGCCCGCGCCCACCGGCCCCTTCGCCCCCGGAACACCCCCCGGGACACCCCCGCACGGCCCGGGCGCACCCCGGGCGCCCGGCGGCCGTTCACCCGTGGCATCATCGGCCCATGTCGGCCCCTGACGACCAGTCCGCGTACTGGAACTCCACCGGAACCACCAAGACCTACGGCCACCCCCTGCACACCGCCTGGACGGCACGCCTCGCCCGGGACGCCGCCCTGCTCGACTACGGCTGCGGGTACGGGCGGCTGGCGGGCGGGCTCGCCGCGCTCGGCTTCACCGATGTCGAGGGCGTGGACGTGGCGCCCGAACCGGTCGCCCGGGCCCGCGCCGAGCAGCCGGCCGCCCGGTTCGCGGTGCTGACCGACCCGCCGCGTCTGGAACGGCCGGACGGCGCCTACGACGCGGCCTTCCTGTTCGCCGTGCTCACCTGCGTCCCGGACGACGCCGCGCAGCGGTCCCTGGTCGCCGAGCTGCACCGGGTGCTGCGCCCGGGCGGCCTGCTCCAGGTCAGCGACTACCTGCTCCAGGCGGACGAGCGCAACCAGGAGCGCTACCGGCGGTGCGAGGCCCGCTACGGCTGTTTCGGGGTGTTCGAGACCAGCGACGGCGCGGTCTGCCGCCACCACACCCGGGAGCGGCTGGACGAGCTGTTCGCCGCCTTCGAGCCGCTCGACGAGCGCGAGCTCGCGGTGCTCACCATGAACGGCCGCCCGGCCGTGGCGACCCAGCTGCTGCTCGCCCGGAGGTAGCACGCGCTGTCACCCCCAGGGGTGGGGCCGCCCCCGCCGATGGGCGGGGACACGGCGGATCGTGCGGGCCTCGCGTCACAAAGATGGGGGCCGGTCCCCCATGCCCCGAGGGCCACCGCGGCGACAGGATCAGCAGCGAGGGCGGCGCCTTCGACGGCAGCGCGGCCCTCTCCCGGCATCGGAGGTGCGGTGGTGGCAGAGGTGGACGCCGTGCGCAGCACGCGCCTCGACGGGGGCGCAGGACCGGTTCAGGGCCCGGTCGCGGCGGCGGTCCCCTCGGCCACACCGTTCCCGCACACTCCGGTGCCCGGCGACTTCCCCGTCCAGACTCCCCGCACCCACCCCGGTCGGCTCCGGTCCCCCCGTGCCGGCAGCCCCCCGTGGTGGGCGCGGGGCCTGACCCCGGGCCGGCCCGTCCCGGCCGCCCGCCCGGACTGGGCCGCCTTCACCGAGGCCGCCGTGGCCGCCGCTCCGGTGCGCCCGGTGGTGCCGCGCGCCGCCTACCCGGGCCTGAGCGGCTTCGAGCTGGTCCTGCAGCCCTTCGCCGAGCGCGCGCAGGTGCGGCTGCTGACCTCGCTCTCCCCCGCCGTGCGCGCCGCCGACCAGCTGGGCCGGATCGACCTGGCCGCGCTGCGCGCCGGGTTCACCGCGCGGCTGACCGGGCGGCTGGCCCGGATCGCCGCGCGCACCCTC
>NZ_BAAAKJ010000255.1:46807-48847 GCF_039527695.1 Kitasatospora putterlickiae | reverse complement strand
TGCCGCGCTCGCGGCGGCTGGTCCTGGAGACCCTGGTGCTGCTGCTGGCCGTCGGCGGGCTGGCCGCGCTGCGCGCCCGGGGCGCCTACGCGAGTTCCGGCATCGACCCCCAACTCGCCTTCGCGCCGGTGCTCCTGGCGCTGGTCGTGGTGGGGGCCCTGCTCCGTCTGCTGCCTCCGGTGTTGCTCCGGGCGACCCGGTGGGCGCGCCGCTCGCGCGGCGTGGTCCCGCTGATGGCGCTCGCCCGGGCCGGGCGGCACGGCGGCGCGGCCGCGCTCGCCCTGCTGGTCCTGGTGCTGGCGATGGGCTTCGGGGTGTACGGCGGCCTGGTCCCGCGCACCGTCGAGGACGCCCAGGCGCGGCTCGCCGACTGGCGCACCGGCGGGGCGCCCGTCGCCCTGGTCGGTGCGAAGGAACGGCTGACCGGTGACCTGTCGGGGACGCCGACCGTGGGGCACCAGGTGACCGTCACCGGCGCCACCGGCGAGGTCGTCGCGCGGACCGACGGCACCACCTTCGAGCGCGTCCCGCTGGTCGGGCTGGACGGCGCCGCCCTGGCCGCCGCCCGGCCGTCCTCCCCGGTGGCGCGCGCCCTGGCGGCCACCCCCGAGGCCGACGCGCCGGCCGTCGGCGGCGAGGCCCCCGTGCTCACCGCGCTGGCCGACCCCGCCCTCGCCGCCAGGTTCCCCGACGGCGACTTCGAGCTCGCCACGCTGGGCCTGCCCCGGACGCGGGTCCGGGTGGTCGGCGCCCTGCCCGAGGAGGCGCTGCGCGACCCGGTGCTCGGACCCGTGCTCGGCAGCGGGCCGCCGCGCGGCACGCTGCTGGTGTTCACCGGCCCGTCGGCGCGGCTCCTCCCCGCCCAGAAGAGCCCGTCCGCCGTCCTGCTCTACCCGGCCGCCGGCGGACCGGCCGTGGACCCGGCCGCGGTGCGGACCGCCGCCGTCGCGCAGCTCGCGCCCAGCGCCGCGGGCGGCCCACAGGTCGAACTCCGCGACCGGGAGGTGGAGTTCGAAGCGCTGCACGCGGACGGACTGGCCCGCTCGGTCGAGCTGGCCTTCCGGGTCACCACGCTGCTCGGACTGCTGCTCGGGCTCGGCGCGTTCACCCTGGACCTGCTGCTCAGCGCCACCGAACGGGCCCGGACGACGTCCTACCTGCGCACCCTGGGGACCGGCGGCCGCGCGGTGTTCGCCCTGCAACTGCTCCAACAGCTGCCGCTGCTGCTGGCGGCGGCGCTCGGCGGCGGCGCGTTCGGCCTGCTGCTGCCCGCGGTGTTCGGCTCAGGCCTGCGGCTGGGGGCGATCACCGGCGGGCCGTTCGAGCCCGCGACACACATCGACTGGACGGTCACCGCGGGCCTCGGCGCCGCGCTGGCCGTGCTGATGACGGCGGCGGCCGTCCTGGAGGCGGCGGTCAGCCGGCGCCGCGGACTGGGCGCCGTGCTACGACTGGGGGAGGCGTTGTGAGCGTCCGCGCGACCGAGGAGCCCACGGCCGGCAGCGACCGGCCGATGGTGGTGTGCGAGAGCCTGGTGCGGATCTACCGCACCGGTGGCCGGGCCTGGGACGGGGTCGAGGTGCAGGCCCTGCAGGGCCTGGACCTGACCGTGCGGGAGGGCGAACTGCTGGCCCTGGTCGGCGCCTCCGGTTCCGGCAAGTCCACCCTGCTCGGCATCCTGGCCGGCCTGGACAGCCCCAGCGCCGGCACCGCCGTGGTGGCCGGCACCGACCTGGGCACGCTCAAGGGGCGTGCGCGGACCGCCTACCGGCGCCGCACCGTCGGCACCATCCAGCAGCGGACCGCCGCCAACCTGCTGCCCTACCTGACGGCCCGGGAGAACGTGCGGCTGCCGATGGGCTACGCGGGCGTGCTGCGCCGACTGCGGGCCGCCCGGGCCGGGGAACTGCTCGACCTGATGGGCATCGCCGGCGCCGCCGACCGCACCCCCGCCGCGCTCTCCGGCGGCGAGCAGCAGCGGGTGGCGATCGCCGTCGCGCTCGCCAACGACGTCGCCTACGGCCTGGCGGCCTCGGTGTG
>NZ_BAAAKJ010000255.1:44170-46704 GCF_039527695.1 Kitasatospora putterlickiae | reverse complement strand
GCCAACAACCCGCCGGTGCTGCTCGCCGACGAGCCCACCGGCGAGCTGGACACCGCCACCTCGGCGGAGATCTTCGACGCGCTGCGCACCGCCAACAGCGAGCTGGGCACCACCGTGCTGATCGTCACCCACGACGCGCTGGTGGCCGACCAGGTCCGCCGCACGGTGCGGATCCGCGACGGCCGCACCTCCACCGAGGTGCTCCGGCACGCCGCTGGCGGTGGCGCGGACGAGGCCCTCACGGCCCAGGAGTACACCGTGCTGGACCGGGTCGGCCGGCTCCAGCTGCCGCGCGAGTTCACCGAGTCGCTGGGCCTGGCGCACCGGGTGCGGCTGGTCCTGGAGGCCGACCACATCGAGGTGTGGCCCGACCGGGACCAGCCGCGGCGGAGCCGAGGGCCGGCTTAGACCCCGCCGGCCCTGGGGCGGTTTCTAGGGGCCGTGCAGGAAGTCGCCGCCGGAGCTCGGCGCGGCCCGCTGAACGACGGGCGGGTGCGCCGGGCGGCGGCGCGGGTCAGGCGCCGGCCCCGGGCAGGACCCGGGTGCGGCCGGCGGCGCCCAGCCAGGCGGCGGACGGCTTGGGGGTACGGACGAAGGTCTCCCGGTCCACCGCGATCAGGCCGAAGGTGGGGGCGTAGCTGCCCCACTCGTAGTTGTCCAGGGCGCTCCAGTGGAAGTAGCCGCGCACGTCGACGCCGTCGGCCATGACGGCGGCCATGCCCTCCAGCGCGCCCGCGGTGTAGGCGACGCGGCGGGTGTCGTCGGCGGTGGCGATGCCGTTCTCGGTGACGATCAGCGGCACGCCGGGCGCGGTGGCGGCCGTGTGGCGCAGCGCGTCGCCGAGCGCGCCGGGGTAGAACTCCCAGCCGGTGAGGGTCCGTTCGACGTCCTCCGGGACCGGCAGCGGCCCGTCCGCCCCGATCAGGGTGCGGGTGTAGGACTGCACGCCGAGCCAGTCGTCGCCGCGGGCCGCCTCCAGGAAGACGTCCTCACGCGGGCGCAGGTACGCGGCGCGGGCCTCCTCGGCGCCCTCGACGCCGGGCAGCGCGTGGCTCACCTGGTTGGCCACCGACCAGCCGGTCCGCACGTGCGGCGCACGGGACTTGACCGCCTCGACGGCCAGCCGGTGGGCCCGGACCAGGGCCTCGGTGGCCTGCTCGCCCGGCATCGGCAGGCCGGCCGTGGGGAACGACATCTCGGAGGGGTCGGTCCGGCCGAGCATCAGGTCGAGCAGCGGCGCCATGAGGGCGATCATGTTGGGCTCGTTGATGGTGCAGACGTGGTCCACGCCGTCGGCGTAGACGGGCGCGGTGGCCTCGACGTAGCGGGCGAACAGCTCGCCCGCGTCCGGCGCGGCCCAGCCGCCGTGCTCGGCGAACCAGCGCGGCGAGGTGAAGTGGTGCAGGGTCACCATCGGCCGCAGACCGCGCTCGTGGGCGCCCTCCACCATCCGGCGGTAGTGGGCGAGGGCGGCCCGGGAGATCTCGCCCGGCTCGGGCTCGATCCGGGCCCACTCGATGCTGAACCGGTAGTCGGTGAAGCCGAGTTCGGCGAGCAGGTCCATGTCCTCGCGCCAGCGGTGGTAGCTGTCGCAGGCGTCGCCGCTGGGCTCCTTGATGTGGCCGCCCTCGCCCGCGGCGCGCTCCATCGGCCACCAGTCGCTGTTGGTGTTGCCGCCCTCGGTCTGGTGGGCGGAGGTGGAGGCGCCCCAGAGGAAGCCCTCGGGCAGGGAGGTGATCGGCGAGCTGGTCATGGTGGGGCCTCGTTTCGTCCGTGGTGCGTTTTCGTCCGTGGTGCGTTCCGCCGCCCGGGAGGTTCGCGCAGGGGGGTGCTTCACCTGGTGCTTCACCCTAAGCACGAAAACATGACGCGGCAATGCTTTCGCTGACGAAAACCTGGCGCTGATATGTTTTTGCCTCGTGCCCGGTAGACTCCGCCCATGAGCAAGCCTCGGGGGCCGTACGCCAAGACCTCGGCGAAGCGGCAGCAGATCATCGACGCCGCCCTCGCCGCCTACGCGGAGGCCGGCAGCCGCAACGTCTCGCTGCGCGACATCGCCCAGCGCGTCGGGATGACCTACGCGGGCGTGATGCACCACTTCGGCAGCAAGGAGGAGCTGCTCACGGCCGTCCTGGAGGCCCGGGACGTGGCGGCCGAGGAGCGCTTCGGCCCCGCACCCGGGAGCACCGAGCCGCCGCACTCGTCGGTCCTGCGGCACAATGCGTCCACCCCGGGGCTGGTCAAGCTCTTCGTCGACCTCGCGGCGGCGGCCGCCGAGCCGGATCACCCCGCGCACGACTTCTTCGAACAGCGCTACGAGCGGTTCCGCACCCGGCTCGCGGAGCGCATCGAGCAGGGCGTCGACGACCCCGCCGAGGTGGACTCCGCCTGGCTCGCCCGGATCTTCATCGCCGCCGCCGACGGCCTTCAGCTCCAGTGGCTGCTCAACCCGGACATCGACATGGCCGCCGACGTCGAGCGCCTCGGCGAGGCCCTGGTCGGCCCGAACTGGGCCGCCGGCTCCGCCCCGGAGG
>NZ_BAAAKJ010000255.1:40912-44143 GCF_039527695.1 Kitasatospora putterlickiae | reverse complement strand
GCCCGACGCCGGACGCTCCCGAGGAGGAGCGCCCGGCGCCGTCGGCGTGAGCGGCGGGGTCAGTCCCCGGGGCGGCGGGCCCGCTTGAGGGCGTGGTGCACGGCCCAGGCGTCGGCGACCGGCCCGAGGTGGCCGAGCTTGTCGGGGTTGAGGACGGAGCGGATGGCCTGGACCCGGCCCTCCGCGATGTCGAGCACCAGCGTGTTCAGCACCCGCCCGGCCTGGTCGCGGAAGACGGCGCCGGGCTGACCGTTGACCTCGTGCGGCTCGAAGGTCACGTCGATCCGGGCCATCATCGGCACCACCGCCGCCAGCAGCCGGGCCACCTGGGCGGCGCCGGCGACCGCCCGGGCCAGCTGCGGGGTCTTGCCGCCGCCGTCGCCGACCATGGTGACATCGGCGGCCAGCAGCTCCTGCAGACCGGCGATGTCACCCTCGCTCAGCGCGTCGAAGAAGCGCGCGGCGAGCTCGTCCCGCTCCTTGCGCTCGGCCTCGAAGCGCGGCCGGCCGTCCCGCATGTGCCGGCGCGCCCGCACCGCCAGCTGGCGGCAGGCCGCCTCGGAACGGCCCACCGCGTCGGCGACCTCGTCGAAGCCGAAACCGAACACCTCGCGCAGCACGAACACCGCCCGCTCCAGCGGGCTCAGCCGCTCCAGCAGCAGCAAGGCCGCCATCGACACCGAGTCGGCCAGCTCGGCCGCCCGGGCCGGATCCGCGTAGGGGTCGGCGAGCAGCGGCTCGGGCAGCCACGGCCCCACGTACTCCTCCCGGCGGACCCGGGCCAGGCGCAGCACGTCGATCGCGATCCTGGTCACCGTGGTGGACAGGAACGCCTTGACCGACGTCGGCCGGGTCGGCGAGGCGTCGTAGCGCAGCCAGGCCTCATGGACGGCGTCCTCGGCCTCGCCCACGCTGCCGAGGATCCGGTAGGCGATCGAGAACAACAGCGGCCGCAACTCCTCGAACTCGTCGACCTTGCTCACGCGGCTTCCTTCCCTCGGAACGGTACGAACGGTACTGGTCGGTGACCGGGCCCGCGATCGGTCAGTGGAACCGGCCGGCCACGTAGTCGCCAGCGGGCTGCCGGGTGATGACGTTCGCCCGGTTGGCCAGGTTCATGAACGAGATCAGCATCACCAGGGCGGCCAGCTGGTCCGTGTCGTAGTGCTCGGCGGCGTTCGCCCACACCTCGTCGGCGACCCCGCCGGCCCCGTCCGCGATCCGGGTGCCCTCCTCGGCGAGCGCCAGCGCGGCGCGCTCCGCGTCGGTGTAGACGTCGGCCTCCCGCCAGGCCGCGACCAGGTTCAGCCGCAGCGCGCTCTCGCCCGCGGCGGCGGCCTCCTTGGTGTGCATGTCGATGCAGACGGCGCAGCCGTTGATCTGGCTCACCCGCAGCGAGACCAGCTCCTGGGTGGTGGCCGGCAGCGGCATCTCCTTGAGCTCCCGGCCCAGCGTCATCAGGCCCTTGACGAGCCTGCCGCCGGTCGGGGTGGTGAAGAAGTCGATCCGCGCGTCCATGGTGTGCCCTTCGTCGTGGTGGCCGGTGCTTCACCCCCTGAGACGGATCGGCCCGCCATCCTGTGACATCCGCCGGGTACGGAGGGATTCCGGGGTGAACTGACTGGTAGTCAGGCAATCGTTCCGCTTTGCAAAACCTTTGCCGAACTCCGTTGACACGCCTGGTCCGTGGCGTGTTGAGTCGTCGCCGCCCACCTCGGGCACACACCCTGCGGACTCCCTGTGCCGTCCACCGTTTCCCACGATCGTGCGGCCCCCACCGCACAAGGGGTGATCTCGTCCATGCGTCACAGATTCCCGACCCGCTTGACCTTCGGCGCCGCGACCGCGGCCCTCCTCGGGCTGGTCGTCCCGCTCGCCCCCGCCGCCGCGGCGGCCGACCTCGACGGGGCGGGCGACTCCTCCCGGCACGGCGCCGCCTCGTACAAGCGGGTCGGCTACTTCATCCAGTGGGGCATCTACGGCCGCGACTTCCACGTCAAGAACCTGGAGACCAGCGGCACCGCCGGCAAGCTGACCCACATCAACTACGCCTTCGGCAACGTCGGCCCGGCCGGCACCTGCCAGATGGGCGGCCCCGGCTCCGACCCGTACGCCGACTACACCCGCCAGGTCGACGCGGCGGGGTCGGTGGACGGCGTCGGCGACACCGCCGGGCAGGCGCTGGCCGGCAACTTCAACCAGCTGCGCAAGCTCAAGGCCAAGAACCCCGGCCTCAAGGTGATGATCTCGCTGGGCGGCTGGAGCGGCTCGGCGTACTTCTCGGACGCCGTGCGCACCGAGGCCGGGCGCAAGGCGCTGGTCTCCTCCTGCATCGACCTCTACCTCAAGGGCAACCTGCCCGTGAACGAGGGCCGGGGCGGCGCGGGCGCGGCGGCCGGGGTCTTCGACGGCATCGACATCGACTGGGAGTGGCCGGGCTCCGACGGCGCCGAGGGCAATGTGTTCCGCCCCGAGGACAAGCGGAACTTCACCAAGCTGGTCCACGAGTTCCGCACCCAGGTCGACGCGTACAGCCGCACGCTCAAGCAGCGCAAGCACTTCGACCTCAGCGCGTACGTGCCCACCGCCCCCGCGAAGATCGACGCGGGCTTCGAAGTCTCCAAGATCATGCGGGACTTCGACTACGTCAACCTCCAGGGCTACGACTTCCACGTCTCCGGCGAGTCGACCACCGGGCAGCAGTCCGCGCTGTACGCGAAGAAGGACTTCAGCGTCGACCAGACCGTCAACGCCTGGCTGCGGCGCGGAGCCCCGGCGCGCAAGCTGGTCACCGGCATGCCGTTCTACGGGCAGGGCTGGACGGGTGTCACGGGCGGAGGCGACGGTCTCGGGCAGCCCGCCGCCGGTCCCGCCCCGGCGACCTGGGTGGCCGGCTCCGAGGACTACAAGGCGCTGAAGAAGCTCGCCGCCTCCGGCGCCTACAAGCTCCACCGGGGGCCGCGCGACGGCAACGCCTGGCTGTTCGACGGCAACACGCTGTGGACGTACGACGACGCGACGGTGGTGCGCACCAAGGCGGA
The DNA here is from genome assembly GCF_039527695.1 of Kitasatospora putterlickiae. Taxonomy (NCBI): domain Bacteria; kingdom Bacillati; phylum Actinomycetota; class Actinomycetes; order Kitasatosporales; family Streptomycetaceae; genus Kitasatospora; species Kitasatospora putterlickiae. The sequence goes on along the minus strand of NZ_BAAAKJ010000255.1, from coordinate 41,102 downwards.
GTACGTGCGCCGCGAGGGCCTCGGCGGGGCGATGATCTGGTCGCTGGACGGGGACACCCCGGACGGTGAGCTGATCACCGCGATCGACCGCGGGCTGGGCCGGCGGTGACGTTCCGGCCGTGACGCGCTGACACGCTGACGCGGTGACGCGGTGATGGGGTGATGGGGTGCGCCGCCCGGACCGGAGGTC
>NZ_BAAAKJ010000255.1:29046-40891 GCF_039527695.1 Kitasatospora putterlickiae | reverse complement strand
GGCGGCGCGCCCGTCAGGGATCAGACCCTGAACTCGGCGACGTAGCGGCGTGGTTCGCGGCGCAGATCGCCCTCCCAGCGGTCGGCGCACTGCTCGGCGAAGGTCCGGCGGGTGTCCAGCACCTCGTCCAGCGGGTCGAGGTGGTCCAGCACCCGCTCCGGTTCCAGTCCGGCGTCCACCCGGGCCCGCAGACCGGCCCGGGCGAGCCGGACCAGTTCGGCGGCGAGGTCGAGCACGCGCTCGCCGCCGAGCATCGTCCGCAGACCCTCGGACGGCAGCGCGGCCGCCGCCGACCGGTGCTCGTCGGCCGTGAAGCCGCGCAGCAACTCCCAGGCGGCGGCGCGGGATTCCGGGTGGTAGCCGAGGCCGGTCCAGAGCGCCGGCATGGCGGCGAGGTGCCGGTACGGCGGACCGTCCCCGGAGCGCAGCTCCAGCGTCCCGCGCACCCGCACCGCCGTCCAGATCTGCGACAGATGGGCGAGCCAGTCCTCGTACCGGGGCGGCGAACCGTCCTCGTCCTCGAAGCCCTCGCGCAGCAGGGCGGCGAACGGCCGCTCCGGGGCGAGCCGGTAGCTTCCGTCCGGGCGCCGCCGGTAGATCATCGGCCGCTCCAGCGCCCAGTCGACGACGTCCCCGATCCCCACCCCCGAGCGCAGGGCCGGCGGCATGACGCCGCAGCGGGCCGGGTCCATCCGCAGCCAGTCCCGTGAGCGGTGCGACAGCATGCCGTTGGAACGGCCGCCGCTGATGGGCGAGTTGACGAACAGCGCGGCGACCGGGGTGGACGCGGCCATCAGCATCCGCAGCTTCTCGGTGAAGTCCCGCTCGTCCAGGTAGTCCAGGTGCACCTGGGTGGACAGCGACAGTGCCATCACCCGGCGCGCCCCGGAGCCGACCGCGCCGATCCGGGCGAAGTGCTCGCGCATCACGGCGCCGCGGACCATCGGCACCCAGGCCATCGCCTCCACCCGGTCGAACGGCAGCAGCGCGCCGGGCAGCAGCGCCAGTCCGAACCGGCCCACCAGCTCGGCCAGTTGCTCCAGCATCGCGCGCGCCTCGGTGACCGCCCGGTCCAGCCCGGCGACCGGTGCCGAGGAGTACTCCAGCTGGCCGCCGTGTTCGAGGGTGATCCGCACGCCGTCCGGAAGGTCGACGCCGGTCAGCCGGCCGGTGTCGAACTGCGGCTCGCCGCCCCGCTCGGCGAGGACGGCGCGCAGGATCGCCTCGATGCCGCCCGGTCCCTCGTACGGGGCGGCGAGGCCGGTGTCGGGGTCGACCACGCCGTTCTCGACCTCCAGACCGATCCGCTCGACCCGGTCGGCGGGCGGGGTGAAGGGGGCGCGCAGGTCGGCGCGGCTCAGCGGAGGCGGGTGCGCGGCCGCCGCCCGGGGGGCTCCGGCGGCGTTCACGGGCGGCTGCCCACCTCGGCGGGGGCGTACGGCTCGCCCCGGTGTCCCCACTGGTCCAGCACCCGGAGCACCACGCCGAGCGCCGACTGGGCCGCGCCCTGCATCCAGGCGTGCGCGGCCGACAGGTGCTCCCCGGCGAACCAGATCCGCGGGCGGTCGACCGGGTGCGGGGTGCCCAGGCCGACCAGGTAACGGCTGTGCTCACCGGGGGCCAGGTGCGCGAAGGCGCCGCCGCCGAGGCCGACCTGGTCGTCCCAGTTCCAGTGCACGATGTCGTCGACCTCCTCCCGGATGCGGGGGTGCAACCGCTCCAGGCACTCCAGGACGAGCAGGTCGCGGTCGGCGGGCGGGAGGGTGGTGAAGCGGCGGGCGTTGGCGCCCCACAGGTAGGCGCCGGTGAGCACGGCGGGGGCGTGCGAGCGGTCCGGGTCGACCGCGACCAGGCGGTGCCTGCCGCTGTGGCTGCTGCTCCTGCTCCCGTTGCCGTTGCCGTTTCCGTTGATCGGGGTGTCGGCCGGGCGGGCGTTGTCCGACGGGTACCAGCACTGCTGGATCGGCATGTCGGTGAAGCTGCCGCCGCCGAAGATGCCGTCCCGCAGCTCCCAGCTGCGCCGCCGGGTGTGGACCAGGGCCTTGGTGCTGCTGGCGTAGCTGATGCCGCGGATGGCGTGCTGCTGGTGGTGCGGCAGGGCGGGCCGGAAGGCGATCTGGTCCAGCGCGGGCACCGGCACGCAGCACACCACGAAGTCGAAGCGCTCGCTGACCGGGCTTCCCAGCCGCCGTCCGCCGACCCGCACGCCGGTCCCGGAGAGCTTCAACTCGTCGATCCGGGTGGACAGGTGGAGCGTCCCCGGGCGCAGCTCCCGGACGAAGGCCTGCACCAGGGTCTCCATGCCGCCGACGAGTTCCACCTGCCCGAGGTGGAACAGCCCGAAGTAGTCGACCAGCACCTCCAGCAGGCAGGACTGCTCGTAGTGCGCGAGGCCGCTGGCGTGGCCGAGCAGGTGCCAGGCGTCCGGGGAGATCCGCTCGTGGACGTACTGCCAGAGCGAGACGGTGGTCAGCCGGTCGAGCGCCGGGTCGTCCCACCGGCCCTCCAGCAGGTGCCGCTGCTGGTCGGTGCTGAGCGAGACCCAGACCGTGCGCAGCAGGTTGTCCAGCACGTCGAGCGGGGTGCCGCGCTCGCCGGCGCGCAGCGCGTAGACCGAGTTCAGCGCCCCCGCCTGCTGGATCCGGACGCGGTGGCCGCGCAGGTGGTAGTAGGCGTCCGGGTTGAAGTTGACGAACGGGCGCGTCGGCAGGCCGAAGGCGGAGATGTAGTGCAGGACGCAGTGGTGGTTCTCCGGGACGCGCATCGCGCCCAGGTCCGCGTACGTGCCGTCCCAGAAGCGGTGGGTGCGGACCCGGCCGCCCGGGCGGTTCAGCCGCTCGTACAGGACGATGTCGAAGCCGCGGCGCTGGAGCTCGTAGCTGGCCACCAGGCCGGCGATCCCGGCGCCGATCACCGCTCCCCTGGCCCCGGCGGGTGTCTGGACGGGGTTGAGCAGGCTCTTGGGGAAGGCAAAGCTCTCGTCGAACATCCGCACCTCGCTGAGTCGATGCCCCAGCATGGTCAGGTGGGCCCGGCCCGAGCCACCAGGGCGCGGCCATCCGGAGGCGGCACACGGACGCGGGCCCGCCCCGGTGGACGGACCCGCGTCGGTGTGCTGGCCTACGAGCGGCCCGCCTGCGGCCTACTTGTTGATGCAGGTGTTGCCGAAGGCCGGGTTGAGGAGCCCGATGATGTTGATCGAGTTGCCGCAGATGTTGATCGGCACGTGGACGGGGATCTGGATCTGGTTGCCGGACAGGACGCCGGGGGAGTTGGCGGCCACGCCCGAGGCAACGGAGTCGGCGACGGCGGTCCCGCCGCCGGCCAGCAGGGCGGCGGCCGAGAGGACACCGGCGGCGAGGGCGGTGCGAGTACGCATGTCTCTCCTTAGAGGTGAGTTGGCAGATCAGAGCACCAATCACACCGGCGCGGAACGGCGATCCCCCCGTATTGCTCGAATCGAGGGCGTGTCCGAAGCCCGGCCTGCCTGCTATGTAGACCGGTCTGCATATTCCACGCACCCCATCGCCCGGCGCCCGGAGTGGAAAGTCGGCCCGCCCGACTTCCCACTCCCGGCCAAGCCCTCCGGGGCGCTGATATGTAGACCGGTCTGCATATTCTCCCCAGGCTGCGACGCGCGCGTGGAGCAGGAAGTCGGCCTGCCCGACTTCCTGCTCCGGTGGCCCCTGCCGCAGGCGGGCGTGTGGCCCTGTGCTGCATCGGGCCCGGGGTGCGGTGGGTGCACGCGGAGTGGAAAGTCGGGCGGGCCGACTTCCTGTTCCGGTGGGGCCTGCCGCAGTTGGGCGTGTGGTCCGTGCTGCGTAGTCGTGCCCGGGGTGTGGTGGGCGTGTGGAGTGGAAAGTCGGTTGGGCCGACTTCCTGTTCCGGTGGGGCCTGCCGCAGTTGGGCGTGTGGTCCGTGCTGCGTAGTCGTGCCCGAGGCGCGGTGGGTGTGCGCGGGGAGTGGAAAGTCGGGCGGGCCGACTTCCCACTCCGGCGGGGCCCTGCCGAGAACCAATATGTAGACCGGTCTGCATATTTGAGCCCCGGGGTGCAGGCGCAGTGAGCGCCCGGGAGCAGGAAGTCGGGCCGGCCGACTTTCCACTCCGGCCGGGTGTGCTTGCTCCGTGCTATGTAGACCGGTCGGCATATTCCTCGCCGCGGCCCGAGTGGGCTCAGGAGGTGGGGAGATCCTGTTCGGCCCAGATGGTCTTTCCGTGGCGGGTGTAGCGGCTGCCCCAGCGGGTGGTGAGTTGGGCGACCAGGTAGAGGCCGCGGCCGCCCTCGTCGGTGAGGCGGGCGCGGCGCATGCGGGGCTGGGTGGCGCTGGGGTCGGACACCTCACAGGTGAGGCGTTCGGCGCGGATGAGGCGGACGCCGACCGGGCCGCCGGCGTAGCGGATCGCGTTGGTGACCAGCTCGCTCAGCACCAGCTCGGTGGTGAACGTCAACTCCTCAAGCCCCCAGGCCAGCAGCTGCTCGGTGGCCGCCTCCCGGACCCGCGCGACCGCCGCCGGGTCCGCGTCCAGCGTCCACCCCGCGGTGGCCTCCGGCGGCACCTCGCGGGTGCGGGCCAGCAGCAGGGTGACGTCGTCGGTGAGCCGGTGCGCGGGGAGGTCGGCGACGAGGTCCCGCCCCAGCTCCCGCAGTGCCGCCCCCGTCAGGGGGAGGACGGCGCCCTCCGGCGGGGCGGCCGCGGCGGCGAGCCGGTGGGACAGCTCGTCCATGCCCTCCTCCAGGTCGTCCGCGTACCCGAGGAGCAGCCCGTCCGTGTACAGCGCGAGCAGGCTGCCGGGCTCCAGGTCGACCTCGGTCACCTCGAACGGCAGCCCGCTCACGCCGAGCGGCGGCCCCGGCCGCAGCGGCACGTACGTCACCCGCCCGTCCGGTGCCGCGACGGCGGGCGGCGGGTGGCCCGCGGAGGCGACCGCGCAGCGCCGCGACACCGGGTCGTACACCGCGTACACGCAGGTGGCGCCGAAGGGCACGGTCTGCTGTTCGTCCGGGGTGTCGTGGCCGGCGTCGCTCCACATGCCGTGGCTCACCGGGGGCCGGGTGGCCGCCCCCGCCCCGGGCTCCGCGCCGGGGTCCGCGTGCGGGTCCTCGTCCTCCGGTCGTTCGGCCTCCACCATCAACTGGGCGACCAGGTCGTCGAGGTGGACCAGCAGTTCGTCCGGCTCCAGGTCGAGGTCGGCCAGGGTCCGCACGGCGGTGCGCAGCCGCCCCATGGTCGCGCTCGCCGCGAGCCCGTGGCCGACCACGTCCCCCGCGACCAGCGCGACCCGGGCGGAGGACAGCGGGATGACGTCGAACCAGTCGCCGCCGATCCCGCTCGCCGTGTCGGTGGGCAGGTAGACGCTCGCGGTGGAGACGGCGGTGGTCTCGGCCTGCGAGGGCGGCAGCAGGCTGCGCTGCAGCCCGACGGCGGCGCGGTGCTCGCGCGCGTAGCGGCGGGCGTTGTCCAGGGCGAGGGCGGCGCGGTCGGCGATCTCGCGCAGCAGCTCCAGGTCGGCCGGCAGGTACGGAGGCCGGTGCGGGGCGCGGTGGACGGTGACCCGCCCGAGCAGGCTGCCGCCGGCCCGCAGCGGGACCGTCATCGACGGGGGGAGGTCGGTGTGCGCGGTCTGCTCGCCGGGGTGGGCGTGCACGGTCACGCCGGTGGGCGGGGGAGGGGGCGCCACCGGATCGCCCGAGGTCACGACGGCGGTGCGGCGCAGCGGCACCCGGCCGTCCCGTCCGGCGGACGGCTCCCCGCCGGTGAACACGGCCTCGGCGACGTCGACCACCGCGAGGTCGGCGAGCCCCGGCACCGCCCCGCCGTCCGCCCCGCCCTCCCCGGGCGACGGCGGTGACAGCGGTGGCGACGGCGACAGCGACGACGGCGGCGAGGGCGCGGCGAGGACGGCGGCCAGTTCCTCCGCCGTCCCGGTGACCGACAGCGAGCCGCCGACGGCCGCCGTCGCCCGGTGCAGCAGGGCGAGCCGTTCGCCGGACCGGTGCAGCTCGGTGACGTCGGTGAACAGCGCCGTCACCCCGATCACCTGCCCGTCCGGGGCCTGCAGCCGGAACGCCGAGATCGCCATCACCGCACCGCCGGCCGGGTCCTCGATGGTGCGGACGATCTCCTCCGCGCCGATCAGCGGCCGCCCGGTGCGCAGCACGTCGCGCAGCCCGCGTTCGACGGCGGCGGCGTCCTGCGCCTGGAGGAAGTCGCCGAGCCGCCGTCCGCGCAGGTCCGGCGGCAGTCCGCTGTAGGGGAGCAGGTGGGTGTTGGTGCGGACGAGGCGCAGCCGCTCGTCGAAGACGGCCAGGCCGACCCGGTCCTGGAGGAACAGCTCGCGGGTGAAGGCCTGGTCCTGGCGCGAGCGGGCGATCTGCGGGGTGGGGGCGGCGAGCACGAAGTACCGGGGCGTGCCGCCGGCCTCCGGTTCCGGCGGGTCGCCGTCGGTGGGCGCGTTCAGCGGCAGCACCTGGTACGACAGCGGGAGCGGTTCGCCCCGGCCGGAGCGCAGCACCGCCTCGCCGGACCAGCCCTCGGCGCGCTGCCGGGCGCTGAGTTCGGACATCGCGGGCCAGCCGGAGGGGTCGGCGAGCAGGTCGTGCACGGGGCGGCCGTGGACCTGTGCGGTGCCGAGGTCGAGCAGCCTTTCCGCCTCCGGGGTCCAGCGGACGATGCGGCCGTCCGCGTCGAGCAGGGCTCCGACGGCGTTGACGACGAAGGGGGATCGGCCGCGGTACAGGGCGTCCGCCGTGTCCATCCGGTCCGCTCCTCTCCGTCGGCGGGTTCGCTGCCGCGACCCCTCCATCATCCCCCGGCCCGGCGAGCCCGCCAGTTCCGGGCGTCGTGGGGGCGGTGACGGGGCGCCGCCAGGGGGCTTCTCGGGCGTCGGCTCTTATTGTAATCTCCGTCAATAAGCGGGCCGTGCGGGTCCCGCGCAGGCCACGCACCCGACGGAGGCAGCCATGGCCCACCCCACGGATCACACCCCCACCAGAGCCCCCGCCGGGGCCGGCGACGACGTCTCCAGGCGACTCCTCGACTCCGCCGCCGTCCTCTCCTACGACCCGGCCGTCGAGATCGACTGGGACGCCCCGCTCCCGCCCGGGCACTACGGGCTCAACCCCGAGTGGAGCACCCTCTACGGCACCGCGCTCTGGGCGGAGATGACCGAGGAGCAGCGGGTCACCCTCACCCGCCACGAGGTCGGCTCGATCATGACCACCGGCATCTGGTTCGAGATGATCCTTCAGCAGATGGTGCTGCGCGACCAGTACCTCAAGGACCCCGCCGGTGCCGAGTTCCGCTTCGCGCTCACCGAGATCGCCGACGAGTGCCGCCACTCGATCATGTTCGCCCGCGCCTGCGAGAAGATGGGCGTCCCCCGGTACCGGCCGAACCGGCTCGTCGCCCACGCCGGGCGCGCCTACAAGTCCCTCGCCCGCGGCGAACTCGCCTACGGCGGCATCCTGGTGGCCGAGGAGGTGCTGGACGTCATGCAGCGCGACTGGATGCGCGGCGAGAACGTCCTCGACATCGTCCGCGGCACCTCCCGGATCCACGTGGTCGAGGAGTCCCGGCACATGAAGTTCGCCCGCCAGGAGATCCGCGAGCGGCTGCGCGGGGCCGGCGCGCTGCGCCGCCGCAACGCCGCCTTCGGCATCGCGGCCGGCGCCTACGTCATCGTCACCAGCATGGTTCACCCGTCCGTGTACCGGGCGGCCGGGCTGGACGTCGAACGCGCGCTCGCCGAGGTCCGGGCCAGCGAGCACCGCCGCGCCATGCTGCGCACCAGCAGCCGCCACCTGATGGCGTTCCTCGCCGAGAACGGCCTGCTCACCGGCGCGGCGGCGAGGATCTACCGGCGCATCCACATGCTCTGACCGGCCCCGGCCGACCCCAACCCACAACCCCCAACCCCCAACCCCCGACCCCCCGCGCAGCGAGGACCCCGCCCCCGCCATGGCCTACGCGATCACCCGCACCTGCTGCAACGACGCCTCGTGCGTGTCCGTCTGCCCCGTCAACTGCATCCACCCCACCCCCGACGAGCCGGACTTCGGCCGCACCGACATGCTGTACATCGACCCGGCCGCCTGCATCGACTGCGGCGCCTGCGCGGACGCCTGCCCGGTGGACGCCGTCTTCCCGGTCGACCGCCTGACGGGGCCCGACGCGGTCTACGCCGAGCTCAACCGCGACCGGTACCGCGACCACCCCGCCGACCACGCCTGGGGCGCGCCCGTCTTCCCCCGCAGCCTGCCCACCGGACTCGACCTCGGGTCCGGCCCGCTGCGGGTCGCCATCGTCGGCACCGGGCCGTCCGCGAGCTACACCGCGCAGGCGCTGCTGCGCTCCACCGGCGCCGAGGTCACCATGATCGACCGGCTGCCGGTGACGGGCGGGCTGCTGCGGTACGGGGTCGCCCCGGACCACCAGTCGACCAAGCGGATCGCCGAGAGCTTCGCGTCCGTCTTCCACGACCCGAGGCTGCGGGTGCACCTGAACGTCGAGGTCGGCACCGACCTCGGGCACGCCGAACTCGCCGCCCACCACCACGCGGTGGTGTACGCGGTCGGCGCCGCCGCCGACCGCCGGCTCGGCGTGCCCGGCGAGGACCTGCCCGGCAGCCTGCCCGCCACCACCTTCGTCCGCTGGTACAACGCCGAACCGACGGTGCCCGCCGACGCGGTCGCGCTCTCCGGTGGACCGGGCCCGGGCGCGGAACGGGCCGTGGTGATCGGCAACGGCAACGTCGCGGTCGACGTCGCGCGGATCCTGCTCACCGACCCCGACCGGCTCGCCGCCACCGACATCGCCGACCACGCGCTCGCCGCCCTGCGCGGCAGCGCGGTCCGCGAGGTCGTCCTGGTCGCCCGGCGCGGGCCCGAGCACGCCGCGTGGAGCGCGCCCGAGTTCCTCGCCCTCACCCAACTCCCGGGCGTGGACGTCGTGGTGGACGACCACCCGGAAGCCGATGCCGTGCCGCTGCTCGCCGGCCTTCCCCGGGAGCGGCTGGACGGCGCCGCACCGCCCCGGCCCGGTCGGCGGATCGTCCTGCGCTTCCACGCCGCGCCCACCGAACTCCTCGGCGACGAGCGGTCCGGCCGGGTCACGGCGGTCCGCCTGGCCGGTGCCGGCGACCTCCTGCGCGCCGCCCTGGTGGTCCGCTCCATCGGCCACCGCGGCGTGCCCGTCCCCGGGTTGCCCTTCGACGACGCCACCGGCACCGTCCCGCACCTCGGCGGACGCGTCCTCGACCCGGCGACCGGCCGCCCGCTGCCCGGCGGCTACCTGGTCGGCTGGGCCAAGCGCGGACCCTCCGGCGGCATCGGTGCCAACCGCGCCTGCGCAGAGGAGACCGTCCACGCCCTCCTGGACGACGCCGTCGCGGGCGCCCTGCCCGTCCCCGCCGCCGGCCGCAAGGCCTTCGACCGCCTGGTCCGCACCCGCCGCCCCGACGCCCTCGGCCTGCGCCACCTGCGCGCCATCGACCGCGCCGAACGCGCCCGCGGCGAGGCCACCGGCCGCCCCCGCGTCAAACTCCCCACCGTCCCCGCCCTCCTGGCCGCCGCCCGCCGCTGACCCCGGCACGACACGGAGCCGCTCAGGGCCCGCTCAGGGCCCGACGAGCAGCAGCACGATCCGGATCTCGCCGTCGCCTACCCGGTACCCCAGCGTCATCCCGGGTGCCGCGTCATCCCCTGGGACGGTGACGACGCGACCGGAGACGTCGGACCCGGAGGTGTAGGGACGCCCCAACTCAGGGTCGCGCCGGATGCTGAGGAGGGTGTGCAGGAACCTGCGTCGCTGGTCGGTGGCGAGGCCTGCCGCAGCGGGTCGAACGGCGTCGTCGAGGAAGACCGGCATGAGGTCAGACACTCAACTCCTCCCACTCCGGGAAGAGGTCGCCCACCGGCGTGCCGGGCCGGTCAAAGGCGGTCCGCAGCGCGTGCTCGATCTCGGGGACGGTGCGCAGGTGCAGCAGTTGCCGCCAGCTCTTGAGGTACTCCCGGATCTCGTGCAGGGGCACGTCCTCGATCTCGGCGTTGAAGCGTTCCAGGTCGCCGCCGGTCAGGACGCCCCGGAACTCGCGGATGGTCCTCGGGCCCTCCGGCAACAGGTGGGGCTGAACGGGTTGAGCGGTCACGGGTGCCTCGCTTCGACTGTGGCGATGTGGGCGACCGCTGGAGGCGGCGTATCCGAAACCTACCGCCAGGCCGGGTTTGACTCGCCATCAACCGAATAAGTCGGATGGTCCTCTCTTCGGCCGGTCGCCGGCCTCAGCTGAAGAGGGCGCCGAGGTCGAGGGGGGTGATCAGGAAGGTGCCGGTGGCCGGGTCGTGGGCGTGCAGGAGGGCGGTGCGGCCGGCGGGGACGGTGGGGTCGCCGGGCGGGGTGCGGACGGGGAGGAGGGCGGGCGAGCCGTCGTCGGTGGTGGTCTCGGCCCAGCCGTCGGCGGCGGTGGCGCCGCCCGGGAGGACCGTGCAGACGCGGCCGACCAGGGGGAAGGGTTCGGAAGCGAGCAGATCCCCGGGCAGGTCGTCGGGAAGCTCCCCGGGCGCGGCGTCGAGGTGAGGGCCGACGCCGCACCCCCCGTTCCGGGTGCCGGTGGCGCGGCCGACGTCGTGCCCCCCGGACACGGCGTCGGCCCCCAGGCCGCTGAGCAGGGCCAGCATCCAGTACTCGGCGGTCACCACCAAGGTTGGAAAGCCCGGTGCGGCCTTGAACTCCCCCGGCATCCGCCCGCTCCCCCCGACTTTCCACCAGGCGCCGGGCCCCCCGGGCGCCGTGGTGATCCTGTCAGGAGGAAAGCGTCCGCACACTGCCAGGACCTGGCAATCTTGTCGGTGTTTTGACACCGGAAAATATCCGGAAAACGAAAGCAACGCCCGGGCCGCTGAAACGTTCAAGATGCAACGTTCATGGTCAGAGCGGCTGATCGGGCCAGCCGAGCAGCCGTGCGCCCATCACGGCGGTCTCCAGCGTGTAGCGGTGCAGCGCGTCCGCCGGGTCGTAGCCGGTGAGGTCGCGGATGCGCTCCAGCCGGTAGCCGAGCGCCCGCACGCTCAGGCCGAGCCGCCGCGCGGTCTCCGCGTTCACGTACCCGGCCTCCGCCTGGACGGTGATGGTTTCCATCAGCGGGCGGGCCCCGCCGCGCGCGGCGGTGAGCGGGCCGAGCACGGTGCGCACCAGGTCGGCCATGGCGGACCGGTCGCGCATCAGCACCGGGAAGACCAGCAGCTCCTCGGCGCGCAGCCGCTGCGCCGGCAGCTTCAGCCGCTGCGCGTACTCCAGCGCGGCGAGCGCCTCCTCGTAGCTGCGCACGATGCCGCCGGTGCCGGCGTGCCGGCGGCCGGTGGCCACCCGCCGGGCGGCCGTGTAGCCGGGGCCGGGCCGCAGGGCGAGTTCGGTGAAGGCGGTGAGCACCGGCGCTTCGCCGTCGGAGGCGATGCAGACCAGCCGTCCGTCGCGGGCGGCCAGCAGCAGGGTGCGGTCGTCGTAGCGGCCGGTCAGTTCGCGCAGGACCCGGTGCGAGGCGGGCGCGCCCTCCAGGTAGGGCTCGTCGGCGACGGCGACCGCGACGGTGTACCCGGCGGCCAGCCGCAGGCCGAACCGCTCGGCGCGCTCGGCGAGCCGCCCGAGGTCGGAGCGGCCGTGCAGCAGGTCGTTGACCAGCTCGCGCCGGTTGGCCTCCTCCTGGCGCACGGCCATCCGCTGGGCGCGCTCGTGGCCCTCGGCGAGGGCGCCGAGGGCGGCCTGGATGGCGGCGAGCAGGGCGTCGCCGGTGCGCCGCAGCTCGGCGGCGGTGGCGGAGCCGAGGCCGGGGAGGTGCTGCCAGGCGGCG
>NZ_BAAAKJ010000255.1:2966-29032 GCF_039527695.1 Kitasatospora putterlickiae | reverse complement strand
CGCCGACGAGTTCGCGCAGGCCGTGGCCGGCCTCGGCGCCGCGCTCGCCGAGGTCGCGCAGCCGCTCCAGTTCGGCGCGGCGCAGCAGGCGGCCGGTGCGGGAGACGTCGGTGAGCAGGTCCAGGCAGTGGTGGGCCAGCTCGTTGGGGATGTCGGGTGCGCCGCTTCCGTTGGCCACCGTCATGTCGTCGTGTCCCGCCCGGTCCGTCGGTGTGGTCGGCCGCCCGGCGGGTCCGCCGGTCGGCCGATCGGCTTCTCGGCTGGTCAGCCGGTGTGCTCCGGCGGTCCGTCGGGCCGGCGGCTGCTCAGCCCGGGCATGTTACCGGGTCGGCGTCGCGGCCGCTCCGGCGTCCACGGCGGCCGCCTGCGGGGGCGTCAGCGGCCGGTGGCAGGCGACGGTCCGCCCGGGCGACACCTCCCGCAGCTCCGGCACCTCGCCGGCGCACCGCTCGTCGGCGAACGGGCAGCGGGTGCGGAACCGGCAGCCGGACGGCGGGTCGAGCGGGGACGGCGGGTCGGCGGGGAGCAGGCCGCTGTCGCCGAGCGGACGGCCGGGCTCGGGGACGGCGGCGAGCAGCGCCGCCGTGTAGGGGTGGGCGGGTGCGGCGAGCACCTCCTCGGTGGGGCCCTGTTCGCAGAGCCGACCGAGGTGGAGCACCGCGACGTCGTCGCTGACGGCGCGGACCACGCCGAGGTCGTGCGAGATGAACAGGCTCGCGAGTCCGCGTTCCTCGGTGAGCCGGCGCAGCAGGTTGAGCACGGTGGCCTGGGCGGAGACGTCGAGGGCGGAGACGGCCTCGTCGGCGATCAGCACCCGGGGTTCGGCGGCGAGCGCGCGGGCGATGGCGACCCGCTGGGCCTGGCCGCCGGAGAGCTGGGCGGGCCGGCGGTCGCCGAACAGCCCGATCGGCAGGCCGACGGCCTCCAGTTGCCGCTCGACCACCGCCGCGCGGTCGACCGAGGGGTCCGGGTGGGCGTCCAGCGGTTCGGCGACGAGGTCGCGCACGGTGCGGCGCGGGTTGAGCGAGGAGACAGGGTCCTGGAAGACCATCTGCATCCGGGGGCGCAGCGCCCGCAGCGCGCGCGGGGCGAGCGCGGCGAGGTCGGTGCCGTCCAGGGTGACGGTGCCGGTGGTGGGCGGGGGCAGCCGCAGCAGGGCCTTGGCGATGCTGCTCTTGCCGGAGCCGGACTCGCCGACCAGGGCGAGGGTGTGGCGTTCGCGCAGTTCCACGTCGACGCCGCTGACGGCGTGCAGCGGGCCGGAGCGGGTGCGGTGGACCACGGACAGTCCGGTGGCCCGCAGCACGACGGGGGTGTCCGCCCCGGTGGCGTCCGGCGTGGCGTCGGGTACGGGGGTCATGCGGCGGTCTCCTCGGCCTTGTCCGGCAGCGCGGATGCGGGCGTGAGCGGGAAGTGGCAGGCGGCCGTGTGTCCGGCCCCGGCCCGGTGCAGTGGGGGCGCGTCCGTCGAGCAGACCGCCTGGGCGCGCTCGCAGCGCGGCGCGAACGGGCAGCCGGGGATGGGCCGGGAGAGGTCCGGCGGCGAGCCGGCCACGGCGGGCAGGGTGCGGCGCAGCGGCCCGGTGACCCGGGGCACCGAGCGCAGCAGCGCGGCGGTGTAGGGGTGGGCGGGGGTCTCGGTGACGGCCTCGGTGGGGCCGGTCTCGACGACCCGTCCGCCGTACATGACGGCGATCCGCCGGGCGCGGCCGTAGAGCAGGCCGATGTCGTGGGTGATCAGCAGGGTGGCCAGGCCCCGGGTCTCGCGGTGCCGGTCGAGCAGGTCGAGCACGGTGCGCTGGACGGTGACGTCGAGCGCGGTGGTGGGCTCGTCGGCGAGCAGCAGGGCGGGGGAGCCGGCCAGCGCGGCGGCGATGCCGACCCGCTGGCGCAGGCCGCCGGACAGCTCGTGCGGGTAGGCGCGGGCGCGCCGGGCCGGGTCGGGGACGTCGACGGCGGCGAGCAGTTCGGCGGCGGTGCGCAGCCGCTCCCGGCGCGGCATCCGGCGCTGGTTGGTGAGCGACTCGGTGACCTGGTCGGCGATCCGGACGACCGGGTTGAGCGAGGTCATCGGGTCCTGGTGGACCATCGCGACGCCGGTGCCGAGCAGTTCGGCGCGCCGGGCGGCGGTGGCGGTGAGCAGGTCCTCGCCGTTGAGCCGCACCGAGCCGGTGGCGGTGGTCCGGGTGGTGCGCGGGTGGACGCCGAGCACGGTGCGGGCCAGCACGGACTTGCCGGAGCCGGACTCGCCGACGACGCCGAGGCACTCGCCGGCGTCGATGGTGAGGTCGATGCCGTGCAGCACGTGCAGGGTCCGGCCGTCAGGGGTGTGCAGGGTGGTGTCGAGCGAGCGGACGTCGAGAACGGGGGTGGTCATCCTCGCCCTCCCTTCGAACGGAGCTTGTCGCCCAGGTAGTTGAGGGCGAGGACGGTCAGGCAGAGCACCGCCGCCGGGGCGAGCGAGATCCACGGGGCGCTGCCGAGCGTGGTCCGGCCCTCGGCGATGATGCCGCCCCAGGACGGCTCCGGCGGCCGGAGCCCGAAGCCGAGGAAGCTGAGCGAGCCCTCGGCGACGATGGAGACGGTGGTGGCGGTGAACGCGAAGGTCAGCGCGATCGGCGCGACGTGCGGGACCACCTCGCGGACCAGGATGCGCAGCGGCGCGGTGCCGATCATCCGGGCGGCCTGGACGAAGCCGCGCTCGCTGAGCGACAGCACGACGGCGCGCACCACCCGGGTGAAGGCCGGCACGGTGAACAGGCCGATCAGGATGCCGATCACCGGCAGGCTGGGTCCGCGCAGCGAGACCGCGATCATGACCAGGATCAGGGTGGGCACGGACATCAGCAGGTCGGCGGCGAAGCCGATCACCTTGTCCACCGGCCCGCGGAACCAGCCGGCCGCGATGCCGAGCGTTCCGCCGCCGAGCAGGCCGACGGTGATGGTCAGTCCGGCGACGGCGAAGGAGGCCCGGGCGCCGGCCACGGTCCGCTGGAAGACGTCGCGCCCGGCGGCGTCGGTGCCCAGCCAGTGGCCGGGGCCGGGGGCGGCGGCGGGGTTGGCGAAGTCGCCGTGCAGCGGGTCGAAGCCGGGCAGCAGCGGGAGCAGCAGGGCGGCGAGCGCGACGACGGCCAGCCAGCCGCCGGCGACCAGTACCCCGGTGGAGGGGCGGCGGCGCGCGGCCGCCTCGCGCGGCACGGTGGCGGGGACGGGGACGGTCTCAGCGGCGCTCATCGGCGATCCTCGGGTCGATCGTGCGGTACAGCAGGTCCACGGCGAAGGTGGCGGCCACCACGGCGATGGCGCTGACCACCACCACCCCCTGCACCACCGGGAAGTCGCGGCCGTTGATCGCCCCGGAGACCAGGCTGCCGACGCCGGGTACCGCGAACAGCGACTCGACCAGCACGGAGCCGCCGAGCGAGGTGCCGACGCCGATGCCGAGCAGGGTGACCAGCGGCAGCGAGGAGGGCCGCAGCGTGCGGCGCAGCAGCAGCCGCGCGGTGCCCATGCCGCGGCTGCGGGCGGCGGAGACGTAGGTCTGGTCGAGGGTGTCGAGGAGTTGGCTGCGCAGGGTGCGGGTGAAGACGGCGGCCTCGGTGAGGCCGAGGGTGAGCGCCGGCAGCACCAGGTGGCGCAGGTTCTCCAGCGGGTTCTCGGTGAAGGGGGTCCAGCCGGTGGCCGGCAGGATCCGCAGCTGGACGGCGGCGATCCAGATCAGCAGCAGGCCGAGCACGAAGCCGGGCACGGCGAGCCAGACGAACGCGCCGGCGGTGGCGATCCGGTCGACGGCGCCGCCCGGCCGCCAGGCCGACCAGAGCGCGACCGGCAGGGCCAGGCCGAGCGCCACCACCTGGGCGGCGACGAAGAGTTCGAGGGTGACCGGGATGCGGTCGGCGAGCTCGGTGGTGACGGCGACGCCGGTGGAGAGCGAGTGGCCGAGGTCGCCGTGCAGGGCGTCGCCCAGCCAGCGCCAGGTGGCGGCGAACACGTTCTCGTCCAGGCCGAGCTTGGCCTCGTACGCGGCGACCTGCTCCGGCGTGGCGGTCGGGCCGAGCGCGGCGAGGGCGGGGGAGCCGGGCATGAGCTTGGGCAGCGAGAGCGCCCCGACGGTGACCAGCAGGAGCACCGCGGCGGCCCGTCCGAGCCGTCCGGCGGTGCGTCCCGCGGTCCGCAGTGCGGTGGACGTCACTTCTTCACCCACAGGCCGGCCGGGGAGACGTTGACGACGGTCCGCTTGGAGACGTCCGGCAGGCCGCCGATCTTGGCGGAGGCCAGGAAGCCGACCGGGTTCTCGGTGAGGAAGAGCATCGGCGCCTCGTTGACGACCTCCTGCGCGGCCTCCTGGTAGGAGCGGGCCCGCTGGGCCTGGTCGACGGTGGTGCGCCCGGTGGTGATCGCCTGACCGGCCTTGGCGTTCTCCCAGCCGGAGAAGTTGTAGGCGGCGCCGGGCACGTAGAGGTTGGCCAGGGCGGTGTCGGTGTCGCCGAACATGCTGGTGACGAAGTCCATCACCTGGAACTTGCGCTGGTACATCGCGGTGCCCAGGCTCGCCGGGTCCAGCGGCTTGATGGTCATCTTCACACCGATGTCGGCGAACATCTGCTGGAGCACGGTGGCACGCTGCTGGCCCTCGGGCCGGCTGTCGACGAGGTACTCGAAGGAGAGGTCGGAGTGGCCGGCCTGGGCGAGCAGCTCGCGGGCCTTGGCGGTGTCCTTCGCGGGGTAGGAGGCGGCGCCGCGGTAGGGGGAGGAGGAGCCGATCGGGCCGTCCGAGACCTTGCCCTGGTCGAGGTGGACGACCTTCTCGACGGCCGCGCGGTCCACTGCGAGCTGCAGCGCCTGGCGCACCCGGACGTCGTCGAAGGGGGCGGCCTTGGTGTTGAAGACCACGGTGGAGGTGGAGCCGGGGCCGGTGGCCGCGCGCAGGTTGTCGCCGGGGGCCTGCTTGTACTGGGAGGCGGTCTCGGTCCAGACGAGGTCGGTGTCGCCGGAGCGCAGCGACTGGTACCGGCTGTCGGTGTCGGGCAGCACCTTGTAGACGAGCTTGTCGGCGTGGCCCTTGGTGCCCCAGTAGGACGGGTTGCGCACGAGGGTGGCGGAGACGCCCGGCTGCACGCTTTCGAGCGTGTAGGGGCCGGAGCCGACGGCCGGGGTGTCGGGGCCGGCGGGCGCCTCGGAGACGTAGCCGAGGGAGCGGGTGAACAGGCTGGGGAAGGCGGCGTTCGCGGACTTCAGGGTGAAGCCGACGGAGGTCGGGGAGTTCACCGTCATGGCGCCGATGGTGGCGGCGTCGGCGGCGCAGGCGCACTTGGCCTCGGGCTTGGAGAGCCGGTCGACGTGGTTGACCACGGCCTGCGCGTCGAGCGGCTTGCCGTCGCTGAAGGCGACGCCCTCGCGCAGCTCCAGCGTCCAGACGGTGGCGTCGGTGTTCGGGGTGAAGGCCTTGGCCAGGTAGGGCTCGACGGCGCCGTTGTCGCCGTTGATCATCAGCGGGTCGTAGAGCGCGTTGGCCAGGATCATCATCGGCATCGCGGTGAGGCCGCTGTCGGCCGGGTCGAGCTTGGCGAACGGGCGGTCGAGGCCGATTCTCAGTGTGCCGCCGTCGACGGCGGGGCCGTCGTCCTTGGGCGCGGAGGCGGCGGTGCCGCCGCCGGAGACCGTGTCGTCGGACGCGGAGCAGGCGGAGGCGGTGAGGGCGAGGGCCGCCGTGCAGACCGTGGACGCCAGGACGAGGGTGTGCCGCTTCATGATTCCTCGGGGGGGATTCGGGGCTACGGGGGAGGGGGGAGACCGGCGGGCGCAGCCGGACCGGTGGCCGCCGGGCACCACCATTCGGAAGTGGCACTACTGCCAACTGGCAGTTGTGCAAACTTCGCATGACGAGATGTCGACGACTTGGTGCTCGGCTTGAGCGGGCCACGCCGGGCGTGATTCGGTACGACTACGGCCGCACGCGGCACAGCAGTTGACGAGGGGCGAGCAGGATGCAGGGGCAGGGGACGGACACCGTGGCGGAGCCCGGGCTGCGCGACCGCAAGCGGGCGCGGACCAGGCAGGCCATCCGCACGGCGGGGCTCGACCTCTTCGAGGAGCTGGGCTTCGAGGGCACCACGGTGGACCAGATCTGCCGCCGGGCCGACGTCGCCCACCGCACCTTCTTCCGGTACTACGAGTGCAAGGAGGCGCTGCTGTTCGGCATGGACTTCGGCGCCGCCTTCCTGGACGCCTTCGCCGCGGCCCCCGCCGAGCTGGAGCTCTGGGCCGCCTTCCGGCACGCCGGCGGCGTCCTGGACGGACAGCTGGAGGAGCCGGCCGAGCACACCGTGCGGCGCCGGGCGCTGCGGCGCGGGTTCATCGAGATCCGCAGCGTGCGCGAGTTCGCGCTGATCATGATCGACACCGTCTCCCAGCGGGTGGCGGCGATCGTGGCCGAGCGGCTGGGCGTCGACCCGTTGGCCGACCTGCGGCCGCAGGCGTTCGCGGCGCTGATGGCGGGCATGACCCGGCGGCAGGTCGTCGACGGCAACGAGATGCGCTCGTTGGAGGAGTGGGTGGAGGCGTTCCGGGTCCTGCTCGCGGGGTTCGAGGCGCCGGCCCCGGCGGAGCCGGCGGGAGCCGTCCGGTGAGCGCCTACCGGGCCGGCCCCGACCCGCCGCCCGGCTCGCGGTAGTGCAGCACGAACCGCGCGCTGCTGCCGTCGATCCGCCGCCGCAGGTAGAGCGCGGGCGTGCCGTCCGGCGTGCAGCTGACGCCCTCGCGGACCAGCAGCGCGGTGCCCGGCGGCACCCCGAGCAGCTCCGCGTCGGCAAGGTCCGCGCCGACCGCGCCGAACGCCCGCCAGTCGTACTCCAGCTCCACCCCGGCCGCCCGGGCCAGGTCGAGCACCATGTTGCCGGCCCGGCCGGGCCGCAGCAGTTCGGCCGGCGGCGGCCCGGACGGCACCCAGTAGCTGCTCACCACCCGGGGCCGGCCGCCCAGTCGGATCACCGTGTCCACCCGGGACAGTTCCGCGCTGTCGCACCCCAGCTGGCGGGCCGCCTCGACGTCCTCCGGGCTCCCGGTCACCGGCGGCGCGGCCACCACGAACTCGCCGTCCTCCGCCGGGTCCGGCGCCCGCGTGCCGAGCGGCAGCCCGGTGTGCACGCTGCCGAGGTCGAAGCGCTGGCTGCGCGGGTCGACGGTGATCGACACCCGCACCGCCGGCGGGCGGACGAAGGTCCCCACGCCGCGCCGGATCTCCAGCACCGCGGCCCGTTCCAGCTCGGCCACCGCCTGCCGGACGGTCAGCCGGTTGACACCGAACTCGGTGCTCAGCTCCGGCTCGCTGGGCAGCCGGGAGCCCGCCGGGTACGTCCCGGCGTCGATGCGCTCCTGGAGCTGCCGGGCCAGCCGGCGGTACAGCGGGGTCTCGGTTCGGTGCGTCGCCACGCGCCAGATCCTACGGAGCCGGGTGGCGGCTTCTGTCCCCGGTTGTCCGGAAGTTCACCTCCTCGTCGCTTGCCCGGTGCCCCCCTTGCCGGGTAGACATCTAGACGTCTAGATGTCTCGCCCTCCCCATGTCGTTCCGAGTCATCACCCGATCCCCACCCCCGAAAGGCCCGCCATGACCCTGGTCAACTTCCGCGACCCCGCCGCCCTCGCCGACCCCGAGGGCCGCCGGGTGCGCCACGGCGTCCTGTACCGCTCCGCCCAGCCGTACCCGGCCGACAACGCCGCGATCGTCGAGCAGCTGAACGCCGCCGGCATCCGCACGATCATCGACCTGCGCGGCGAGGCCGAGACGGAGGACGCCGACTGGGCGCGGTCCCGGGCCGCCGGCATCGAGGTGGTCGCCGCCCGCGTCCAGCCCACCGACCGGAAGCTGGAGGCGGCGATGATGGCGATGACCACCGACGCGGACCTCGGCGCCTTCTACCTGCTGATGGTCGAGTCCGCCCCCGGGGCGGTCAAGCTCGCCGTGGAGGCCGCCACCCGCCCCGGCGGCCTGCTGGTGCACTGCGCCGCCGGCAAGGACCGCACCGGCTGGCTGACCGCCCTGCTGCTCGACCTGCTCGGCGTCCCGGCCGAGGAGATCGTCGCCGACTACCACCGCACCACCGCGGCGCTGCCGCAGATCTTCGAGGGCCTGGCCGAGCGCAACCGCAACGCCCTGAACGACTACCACGCGGGCTCGCTCACCGTCCCGCGCCCGCTGCTGGAGGCCCCGGCCGACGCGATGGCCGCCTTCCTGGAGCTGGTCGACGCCCGCTACGGCGGCACCGAGGGCCTGCTCGCCCACTGCGGGGTGGACGCCGCGACCATCGAGGCCTTCCGCGCCAAGGCCGCCGCCCCCGCCGCCGAGGTGCCCGCCGGGGTGACGGCATGAGGACCCCGCTGCGCCACACCGACGGCACGCCGTTCCGCGACCTCAACCACAACGGCACCATGGAGCCCTACGAGGACCCGCGGCTGCCCGTCGAGGAGCGCGTCGAGGACCTCCTCTCCAGGATGACCCTGGAGGAGAAGGCCGCGCAGATGTTCGTCGGCCGGATGATCGCCGGCGACCAGGGCCCCTTCCCGTCCGGCGACCACCTCATCACCGAGCGCGGCCTCACCTCCTTCGGCATGACGATGGTCCCCGACGCCCGCACCATGGCCGCGTGGAACAACCACGTGCAGGACCTCGCCGCCGCGAGCCGCCTCGGCATCCCGGTCACCCTCGCCTCCGACCCCCGGCACGGCTTCACCACCAACCCGGCCACCGCCTTCGCCGGCGGCGGCTTCTCGGTCGGCCCCGAGCCGATCGGCCTCGGCGCCACCGACGACCCGGAACTGGTCGAGGAGTACACCGCGCTGATCGCCCGCGAGCTGCGCGCCGTCGGCATCCGGGTCGCCATCCACCCGATGGCCGACCTCGCCACCGAGCCGCGCTGGGCCCGGATCAGCGGCACCTTCGGCGAGGACCCCGAGCGGGTCTCCCGGATCATCGCCGCCTACATCCGCGGCCTCCAGGGCGAGCGGATCGGGCCGGACAGCGTCGCCTGCATGACCAAGCACTTCCCCGGCGGCGGGCCGCAGCACAAGGGCGAGGACTCGCACTTCGCGGCCGGCCGGAGCCTGACCTACCCGGGCGGCGCCTTCGAGCGGCACCTGCGCCCGTTCGAGGCCGCGTTCGAGGTCGGCACCGCGCAGATCATGCCGGCCTACGCGATCCCGGCCGGCTCCGGGCTCGCCGAGGTCGGCGCCAACTTCAACCACGACGTCATCACCGGCCTGCTGCGCGGCAAGTACGGCTTCGACGGGGTGGTCTGCACCGACTTCAACGCCATCACCGGCATGGAGATCCCCGGCATCGTCAGCCTGCCGCCGCGGCACTGGGGCGTCGAGGAGCTGTCGGTGCCCGAGCAGGTCGCGATGACCCTGCACGCGGGGGCCGACCAGCTCGGCGGCGAGACCGACCCCGAGCTGATCCTCGGGGTGGTCCGCTCCGGCGCCGTCACCGAGGCCCGCCTCGACGAGTCCGTCCGCCGCATCCTGCGCGACAAGTTCCGGCTCGGCCTGTTCGACGACCCGTACGTGGACGTCGAGGCCGCCGCCACGCTGGTCGGCGCCCCGGCCGGCCGCGAGCTCGGCCGCAGGGTCCAGGCCGCCTCGCTGGTCCGCCTCTCCGGAGGCCCGCTGAGCGGCGAGCGGATCTACGTCGAGGGCGTGGACGCCGAGGTGGCGGCCCGCTACGGGACGGTCGTCGAGCGACCCGAGGACGCCGACGTCGCCGTCGTCCGCCTCGCCACGCCGTACGAGAAGCGCGAAGGGATGCTGGAGCAGCACTTCCACACCGGCACCCTGGAGTTCGAGCCCGCCGAGGCCGCCAGGATCGCCGCGCTGGCCGACGCCGTCCCCACCGCCGTCGTCGCGCTGCTCGAACGCCCCGCCGTGCTGACCCCGCTCGCGCCCCACGCGGCCCTGCTGGTCGGCGAGTTCGGCGCCGCCGACGACGTGGTGCTGGACGCGGTGTTCGGCCGCGCCCCGATGACCGGCTCGCTGCCGTTCGACCTGCCCCGCTCGGACGCCGCCGTCGAGGCCTCCCGCGAGGACGTGCCCTTCGACACGGAGGACCCGCTCTTCCCGGCCGGCCACCCGACCGCCCCGCGCGCGCTCTGAGAGCCGCGAGGCCGGCGCACCCGGGGTCAGCCCACGGGTGCGTTGGCCGGGCGGTCGCGGCAGGAGGCGCCGTCGATCTCGGTCTCGGTGGGCCGGGCCTCGTTGCGGCGCTCCAGGGGCAGTTGCGGCAGGTTGTTCTTGACGTCGCGGTCCCACTCGTTGCTCACCACGTACTTCTTCAGCGCGTCCCGCAGCCGCTCGCAGTCCTCGCGGTGGCCCTTGGCGAGGGCGACGCCGTAGTCGTTGGTCGCCGCGAAGGCGATCCCCGGCACGACCGCCAGCGCCGGCTCCGCCTCCATGAAGCCGTAGAGGATCAGCTGGTCGGTGGAGACCGCGTCGACCTCGCCGGCCTTGAGCGCGTTGACGCAGAAGCCCGCGTCCTCCTCCTCGCGCAGCCGGATCGCCTGGTAGGCGGGCTTGCGCAGCTCGTCGGCCGAGGTGGTGCCCTTCCAGACGCACACCAGCCGGCCGTTGAGGTCGTCCAGGGTGCGGTAGCGCTCCAGGTCGGCCGCCCGCACCAGCATGCCCTGCTGGGTGGACGCGTAGGGGCCGACGAAGTCGAGCCCCTCCCCGCCCTCCTTGACCGGGAGCATCCGCCGGGCGGTGATCGAGAAGGTCGCCACCACGAGGTCGACATCCCCGTCCCGCAGGGCGGGGGCGCGGTTCCTGGAGATGATGCCGTTGAAGATCGGGGGTTCCGCCCCGACCCGGTCCAGCAGTTCCCTGGCCACCGCGATGTCCAGGCCGTCGAAGTCGCCGGCGTGCCGCTCGTGGCTGGTGCCGGGCTGGTCGCTCTTCGCCCCGATCCGGACCTTCCTGCCGTCGGCGAAGATCGACGGCTCCGGATCCGCCCCGCACCCCGCGGCGGCGAGCGCGAGGAGAACCGCCGTCGTGGCGGCCCGCCGTACCGGTGTCCTTCGTCGCATTCCCCTCATGCGTCCCCCCGTGGTCCCGTTCACTCGTTGAAGAGCGTCCCGTCCGCCTGTGCCACCCGCAGCGCGCAGCCCTCCCTGGTCTGCACCGCGATCTCGATTTCCACCTCGCCGCGCCGCCCGCCGAGGTCGAACTCCACCTCGGACTGCGCGGGCACCCGCTGCACGCCCGGTGTGACCCCCGGAGTGAGGACCGTCAGCGTCGCGACGGTCTTGTGGACGCAGGTCGGTGACGCCGGATCGTCGTCCGTGAGGGTCAGCGCGAGCCGGAGCCGGTCACGCGCCTCCCCGGGGGCGGGCGCGGGCATCACCAGGGTCTGCGTGCTGGAGCCGGTCAGCGGCCCGGCGGCCTGGACGGAGAGCCCCACCGGGATCTCGCGGTTGCGCCGGATGTCCTCCAGGCCGCCCAGACCGAGCAGGGAGGCGCCCAGCGAGACCGTCACCAGCAGCAGACCCGCCGTCGCCGTCGGGCGGGTCAGCCCAGCCGGTCCCATGACGGCGCACCGCACGGACGTCACGAAGCCGGACCCGAGGGCGGCGTAGAACCCGGCGTACTGGATCTGCGGACCGCCCGGCCAGGACAGCGCGGCGTACCCGGCGATGCCGACGGCCACCAGGAGCGGCAGCAGCGCGACGACCGAGCGCGCGTCGACGTTCTTCAGGAAGGTGAACGTGGAGCGGTCGATCTCGCCGGCGTGGACCGCCCCGTGGTGCGTTTCGAAGTGGACGCGCCGGCCCGGGCCCGGGTCCCCCTCCATGGCTAGTTCGTGCCGAAGTTGAAGGTGGAGTTCTCGATGCGCGCCGCGTTGACCGTGTTGCCGCCGTACGAGTTGATCGTGACCGTCCGGACGGCCTCCACCAGCCGCTCCGCGGAGGGCGGGTCCGCCGCCGGTCCGCGCAGCCAGGCCAGCAGCGCCTCGGACAGCCGGGCGCGGTCGTCCTCGCCGAGGCCGTGCAGCAGGCCGTCGACCCGCTCCTCGGGCAGGTCGTGACGGTCCAGCACCTCGCCCACCTCGGCGGAGCGCCGGCCGAAGAGCCGGCGGAAGAAGCCCGCTCCGGTGTCCGCCGATTCCGTGGCGACGCGCTGGGCGGCCTCCGCCGCCAGCTGGGTTCCGAAGGCGGTCGCGGCGACCGTGAAGTACGGAGCGATGGCGGTGATGTCGGTGAGCAGCTCGGACACAGGCCCCCCAGTATGTCCAGGCCACTCGCTGTCGGTGGCCGCGGCGAGTGCGATGGTAGCGACCGAGGGGCGGTGGCGCACCGGTTCGCGCCGAACCCGTCACCGGACGACCACCCCGCGGGCCGGGCGGGCCGAAGACCCGCAGGTCGGCCGGGGGCGGACGAAAACCGTTCGCTCCGGGCGACGGCGCGCTGGCAGAGTCCGGTGGCATGCAGCAGCTCTACGGGATCCGGGCCGACTTCGACGCCGACACCATCGTCGTCTACCAGGCGTACGCCCCCGCCGTGGCCGACGCGGCCCTCGCCGCCGGGCGGTTCGTCGCGCCGTTCTCCTTCGGGCGGATGACGTGGATCAAGCCCTCGTTCCGCTGGCTGATGCACCGCAGCACCTGGGCCCGCAAGCCGGGCCAGGAGCGCGTCCTGGCCGTCCGGATCACCCGGGCGGGCTGGGAGGAGGCGCTCGGCCGGGCCGTCCTGACCACCGGCGACCCCGCGCTGCTCGCCCGCGCCGAGGTGCACGTCCAGTGGGACCCGGAGCGCTCCCTGCGCGGCGCCGCGCTCAACCACTACAGCATCCAGGTCGGCGTGGGCCGCACCCTGATCCGGACCTTCGCCGAGGAGTGGATCACCGGCGTCACCGACCTCACCCCGCAGGTGCGCCGGATCGCCGGCCTGCTCCAGCAGGGCCGCACCGCCCAGGCCCAGCGCCTGCTGCCCCCGGAGCGCCCCTACCCGCTCCCGCGCCCGCTCGCCGCCCGCCTGGGCGCCGGCGGATGACCTCCCCCGACGGACGGTGGGACCGCCTCCCCGGCACGATCACGGGATCGGGAGGCGGCCCCGGTCCGGGACCGGTCAGAACCTACGCCGCGGACTGGGCATCGACCGCGTTGTTCTGACCGGCCACGATCTTCCACCCGTCCGCCTGCCGGGCGACCACGTAGAGCGCCCGGCCGTGCGGGCCCTCCACCGGTCGGCCCGCGGCGTCGGTGGGCGTCTGGGCCACGTTGACGGCGACCACGCCGTCCGCGACCGCCAGCAGCTTCACCACCTCGTACCGGGCGTAGGAGTCCTTGAGGAACTCCCGCATCGCCGGTCCGCTGAACGCGGTGATCGCCGCCCGGCCGTCCAGCCGCCGGCCCGCCGCGTTGGTCCAGGACGCCCGCTCGCCGAACTGCGCGCCGAGCGCCTCCGCGTCCTTGCGGTTGAACGCGTCCTCCAGCGCCGCGACCACCCCGGTCACCGCCTCCCGCACCGCCACCGGCACGTCCCCCGCCACCAGCACCTCGCCCGCCATGACCAGCACCTCTCCCCGGTAGGGCGACATCCGAACGGCGATCACCGCCGGAACCCCATCCGACAACCTCAACCGCCCTTGAGGTCAAGCCCGGGGTCCCGCCGCCCGTCCGCCGCGCCCGCGGTAGGCGGCGGCGACCTCCAGCAGCCAGGCGACCTCCTCACGCGGGGTGAAGCCGCCCGGGTGGCAGGGCTCCGGCGGCATGCCGCCCGCCGGGGGCCGGCCGTGGGCGCGGTGGTACAGCGCGGCCCGCAGCCAGCGGGCCTCGGTCCGCGCCGGGTCGTCGCCCGTGGTGAGGACCGCCCCGGCGGCGCCCGCCGACGCCGGCACCTCGTCGCGCAGCGCGAGCGCCGCGTCCCGGATCTCGAAGGCCCGGTGCGTGAGGTCGAGGGTCCGGTCCCCGTACGCGAACAGTTCGGGGACCCGTCCGCGGGGGGTGCCGAACACCACGTGCGGCACCGCGCCGACCAGGTCGGACCAGAGCGGGTACAGCCGCCACATCGCCGACTGGTCGCGGACGTAGCGCAGCGCCATCCAGAGCGGGGGCACGGAGAACCCGGCGGCCATCAGGACGATCGCGGCCGGTGGCAGGGGCTCGAAGAGGAAATCCGTCATCGCTGCCGGCAGACCGGTCACCGGGTCGACCGGAGTGTCGCCGTACCACAGGACGATGACCACCCGGCGGACCGTGTGGAAGAACCCGATCGCCGATCCCGTGGCCAGCAGCCACACCCCGGTGCGCAGCAGACCGCTCGGCACGGTGCGGCGGTTGGACCAGAACACCTGCGTGCCGAGGGCGGTGGACCCCGCCAGGAACAGGTAGTAGACGGCGAGGTAGATCCGTACGGCGGGGTCGCCGTCGTGGGCGTCGATGCCGTCGCGCTTGAAGACGAGGAGGAGCACCGCGACCAGCGCGAGCAGGGAGAGCGCCTGCCGGATCCGGGACGCGGGGACGACGCGGCCGAGGCAGCCGTGGACGGCGTGCACGTAGTCGAGCAGGTAGACGGCGGAGACGAGGCCGAGGACGGGCTTGACCAGGAGGGCGACGTCCGGGATCCCGGAGACCTCCGCCATGAGACGGGCGACCTCGGGCGAGCGGGCGCCGAGTCCGACGGTCATGGCCGCCAGGGTCGCCCAGAGGGCACGGGAGGCGGGGGAGACGGGTGGCCGGAAGGCGGACGGCAGCCGCCACACGGTGACGGCGCAGAGCAGGACGGGAATCAGGGCGGACGGTAAGGGGAGCATCAGCCCCGCCGCCGGCGTCGGAGCGACCGGATCGGGGGGAGGAGGCTGTCGGCGAGCCGTCTGGAGGCGGCCGTGCCGGCGCGGTCCGGCCCGGACCGGTCGGCACCGACGAGGTCGCTCAGCAGCAGGGCTATCATCTCGGCCTCCTGTTCTTCGCGGGTGGTGTAGCTGGTGCGGCCCACGCCCATGGCCGTGGCGATGAGTTCGGGCGTCAGATCGGGCATCAGGCCGGTGAGGTGCTGGAGTTCGACGGCGCCGGTGTGCCCGCAGACGACGTGGCCGAGCTCGTGGAGCTTGATGAGGTCCTGGTGCGCCGGGGTGGTGCGCTGCTCGTACAGGACGACGTCGACGCTCGGCAGGGCGATCCACAGCCCGCACGGCGCGTCGGGGCCGAACGGCGGCAGCGGTTCCATGACGATCGGCCGGCCGCGGCGCCGTTCCAGGGAGTCGCGGAAGCCCTCGACGGTGAAGGGAACCGGCAGGTCGAGGTCGGCCAGGATGCCCTCGCAGCGCCGACGGAGGCCTCGGGGGAGTGGCATGACGGCGGAATCGTTCCTTCCCGAAGCATTGAGGGCGGAGCAGGCCCCTGCGGCCGTCCCGTTCCCCGGATCGTGTCCGACGGCTCACTGATCGGACGAGGAGGGCGGCTTGGGCCTGCCGGAGGCTTCCTCCTCCAGGTCCTTGAGGCGGTCGGCCAGCGCGAGCAGCATGTGAAGGCTTCCGTCGGACAGCCCCGAGGCGCGTTGGACGAGGTTGACGACCTCGGCGTTGCCGAGCGCCTGCCGCAGCTCGCCGAGCTTCTCCAGACGGTCCAACTGCTCGTCCACCGCACCGGTGCGCGCGTCGTCGAGGAAGTAGGAGGCGCCCTGCTGGATGCCGAAGCAGCGACCGAGCCAGTCGAGGGTCTCCACGGTCGGGTTCGGCGTCTGCCCCTTCTGCGTCACGCCGTGGTGCAGGTTGCGGATGGTGTCCTTGGAGATCACATCGCGCCCGGCGAGCCGGTTCGTCCGCTCGGCCAACTCGCGGTACGTCGGCGTCCGCCCGCCGGCCCGGGCCGTCTCGCGGGCGATCAGGGCGTCGATCCTGTCGGCGATGGCGGCGCTGCGGCTCGGGGCGCTCGGGCTCTCCGGCTCGTCTCCACGCACGTCTCTGGCCTCCGATCCGATGGGGTCCACGCTATCGCGATCGCCGGGCTCGGCGATTTAACTAGCCGTATCCCTTGCATGGGGATTGGCCCGCAGATGCGAGGGGATGCGCGGCCCGGCGCGACTCTCGGCGCGTAGAACGCTTCAGGAGGGGGATTGTGCGGGGGCGCACGGCGTCATAGTGTGACGATGCGTCGGCGATTAAAATCGCCAACGCGAGGTCATCGTGCTCACTCCAGCGGCCGGCCGTCGTGCCGGCCGTGGTCCTCCGCCTTCCTACCGACCGGGAGACACCTGTGTCCGCTCAGCGCGTCACTTCTCGTACGACCTCCGTCCTGGCGGCGATAGCCCTGTCCGCCCTGGCCCTGGGAACCGTCCCCGCCGCCCACGCCCAGCCGAGTCCCGCGCCCTCCATCGACCTCACGGTCGACTCCGCCGGAGGCGGTGGCCAGGGCCCGTCCGCGACGATGACGACGCTCGCCCCGCAGATGACCCGTTCCCAGGTGCTGGCCCGTGCCGCCTCCTGGTACGGCATCGGTCTTCAGTACAGCGGGACCAGCACCTACCAGGGCTACCGCACGGACTGCTCCGGCTACGCCTCGATGGCCTGGCAGCTCAGCAAGCCGGGCCTCGACACCACGAAGTACGTGCCGAACGGCGCCGCCCACTGGATCAGCAAGGGCGAACTCAAGCCCGGGGACGCGCTCCTGGACGACGACGCCGGCGACGACGGCCACATCGTGATCTTCGAGCGGTGGACCGACTCAAGCCAGACGTCCTACATGGGTTACGAGTTCACCGGTGGCAGGATTAACCCCGGTGTGAAGCACCGCGAAATCCCCTACCCCTACTTCTCGGGCTTCGGACCCTGGGCTCCGGTCCGGGCCAACAACGTCATCGACGACCCGGTCACCCCCCAGCCGCCGAAGCTGCGCCTGGACTTCAACAACGACGGCAAGGCGGACGTCGCCGGGAAGCTGTCCGACGGGAACCTGTTGCTGTGGACCGGCAACGGCAACGGGACCCTGGACACCCAGAGTGGCTACAGCCTGTGGCCGAACAACGGGTTCGGCCAGGTCAGTGATCTGGTGGCGGCGGACTTCAACGGCGATGGCAAGACGGATGTCGCGGGGAAGCTGTCGGACGGGACGCTGCTGTGGTGGAAGGGTCTCGGCAACGGCACGCTCGACCCGGCCAGTGGCTGGAGCATGTGGCCGGACACCGGGTTCAGCGCGGTGAGCGGTCTGCTCGCGGGTGACTTCAACGGTGACGGCAAGGCGGACATCGCGGGCAAGCTCTCGGACGGCAACCTGCTGCTGTGGACCGGCAACGGCGACGGCACCCTGAACACCCAGAGTGGCTACAGCCTGTGGCCGAACAACGGGTTCGGTCAGGTGAGCGATCTGGTGGCGGCGGACTTCAACGGCGACGGGAAGACGGACGTCGCGGGGAAGCTCTCGGACGGCACCCTGCTGTGGTGGAAGGGCCTGGGCAACGGGACCCTCGACCCGGCCAGCGGCTGGAGCATGTGGCCCGACACCGGGTTCAGCCAGGTGCACAACCTCGTCGCGGACGACTTCAACGGCGACGGCAAGGCCGACATCGCCGGAAAGCTCTCCGACGGCAACCTGCTGCTCTGGACGGGCAACGGCGACGGCACCCTCAACACCAGCAGCGGCCACGGCATGTGGCCCGACAACGGCTTCAACGCCGTGAACCCCCTCATCGGCTGACCGACACGGCGCTACGCCACCCACTCCGCCGGGGCCCTGCCGCACTGCTCGCCGCAGGGCCCCGGCGGCCACCCCTGCCGTCATCCGACGAATCGAAGGACCCCATGCGTCGACGAATACGTCACCCCCTCGCCTGCCTTTCGCTGGCCGCCATGTGCACGGCGCTGCTCACCGCCCAGGACGCCTCCGCCGCCTCCATCGAGACCTGGGAGAAGATGGCCCAGTGCGAGGCCAGCGGGAACTGGGCGGCCAACACCGGGAACGGCCACTACGGCGGCCTCCAGTTCGCGGCCAGTACCTGGGTCGGCTTCGGAGGAACCGTCTACGCCTCGCGCGCGGACCTCGCCACCAAGTACCAGCAGATCGAGATCGCCGAGAAGGTGCTCAAGGGCCAGGGCCCCGGTGCCTGGCCGGACTGCTCCGTGATCGTCGGCCTGGCCAAGGACACGAGCAGCCCCGTATACCCCACCGTCAAACGGCTGCGCCTGGACTTCAACGGTGACGGCAAGGCGGACGTCGCCGGGAAGCTGTCCGACGGGAACCTGTTGCTCTGGACCGGGAACGGCAACGGGACCCTGAACACCCAGAGTGGCTACAGCCTGTGGCCGAACAACGGGTTCGGCCAGGTCAGTGACCTGGTGGCGGCGGACTTCAACGGCGATGGCAAGACGGATGTCGCGGGGAAGCTGTCGGACGGGACGCTGCTGTGGTGGAAGGGCCTGGGCAACGGCACGCTCGACCCGGCCAGCGGCTGGAGCATGTGGCCCGACACCGGGTTCAGCGCGGTGAGCGGTCTGCTCGCGGGTGACTTCAACGGTGACGGCAAGGCCGACATCGCCGGGAAGCTCTCGGACGGCAACCTGCTGCTGTGGACCGGCAACGGCGACGGCACCCTGAACACCCAGAGTGGCTACAGCCTCTGGCCGAACAACGGGTTCGGCCAGGTGAGCGAGCTGGTGGCGGCGGACTTCAACGGCGACGGGAAGACCGACGTCGCGGGGAAGCTGTCGGACGGGACGCTGCTGTGGTGGAAGGGCCTCGGCAACGGGACCCTCGACCCGGCCAGCGGCTGGAGTATGTGGCCCGACAACGGCTTCAGCCAGGTGCACAACCTCGTCGCGGACGACTTCAACGGTGACGGCAAGGCCGACATCGCCGGGAAGCTCTCCGACGGGAACCTGTTGCTGTGGACCGGCAACGGCGACGGCACCCTCAACACCAACAGCGGCCACGGCATGTGGCCCGACAACGGCTTCAACGCCGTGAACCCCCTCATCGGCTGACCGGCGACAAGCCGGCGACCGCAGCCATTCCTCCGCAGGACAAGGAGACCGCCATCAGTATCCGCCGCGCACTGCTCGCCGCGGGCAGTTGCCTCGCACTCTCCGCCGTCACCGTGGGCGCCGCCACCGCCGCCCCGCCCTCCACCCCGACCCCGGCCGCGTCGTCCGAGACCCGTTCCGTGGACTACCTGGGTCACCGGTTCACCGTCCCCGCCGACTGGGCGGTGGTGGACCTCGCCGCCGACCCCACCGCCTGCGTCCGCTACGACCGGCACACGCTCTACCTGGGCGTCCAGGGCGAGGGCGCGATGTGCCCGGCCCACCTGGTGGGCCGCACGGAGACCCTCCAGATCCAGCCCGCGGACGGCGACTCCGTGCCCGGCCTCACCGCCGACCCGATGAGCCACGAGTTCACCACCGCCGCCGCCGACATCCAGGTGACCGCCACCTACCGGGACGACGAGCGGCTCGTCCGCGACATCGTCGCCGCCGCCGGACTGCCCACCGCAGCCGCGAAGGACGCGCGTCCCGGAGCGGCGACGGCTCCGTCCCTCACGACCACCACCACGGAGGCCCTGCCCGCCGGCGCCACCGACTACATCGGCAAGGGCTTCGACACCTGCGACGCCCCCGGGTCCGCCTTCATGAAGGCGTGGAAGGCGTCATCGCCCTACCAGGCGATCGGGGTGTACATCGGGGGAGCCCAGCGGAGCTGCACGGACCAGGGGAACCTGACGGCGAGCTGGGTCCGCGAGCAGGCCAACGATGGTTGGCGTTTCATCCCGCTCTACGTCGGCATCCAGGCCCACCAGATCACCAACCCCGCCGGCCAGGGCACGGCTTCGGCCGACGACGCGATCGCCAGGGCCGCGGCACTCGGCTTCGGTCCGGGCAGCCTGCTGCACTACGACATGGAGAACTACGCCCCCCAGTACCGCCCCACCGTCCTGAGCTTCCTCTCGGCCTGGACCAGCCGGCTCCACCAGCAAGGCTACAAGTCGGCGGTCTACAGCAGCAGCGCCAGCGGGATCAAGGACATCGTCCAGACCAGGAACGACGGCTACGCCCTTCCGGACGTGCTCTTCCCCGCCAACTGGAACGGGGTGGCCAACACCAGCGACCCGTACATCCCGAACGACCTGTGGGCCAACCACCAGCGCGTCCACCAGTACAGCGGGAACGTGATCGAGACCTGGGGCGGTTACACCCGCCAGATCGACCGCAACTTCCTCGACGTGGCCGTTTCCGGCACCCCGAACCCGCAGCCCAACCCGGACGGCCCCGCGCGCGTCGACTTCAACGCCGACGGCAAGCGGGACATCGCCGGCCGGGCCCCGGACGGCGCGCTGCTGCTCTGGACCGGCAACGGCAACGGCCAGCTGAACACCGACTCCGGCCACGGCCTGTGGCCGAACAACGGGTTCGGCCAGGTGAGCGACCTGGTGGCGGCGGACTTCAACGGCGATGGCAAGACGGATGTCGCGGGGAAGCTGTCGGACGGGACGCTGCTGTGGTGGAAGGGCCTCGGCAACGGCACGCTCGACCCGGCCAGTGGCTGGAGCATGTGGCCGGACACCGGCTTCAGCGCCGTGCACAGCCTGGTCGCGGGCGACTTCAACGGTGACGGCAAGGCGGACATCGCGGGCAAGCTGTCCGACGGGAACCTGCTGCTGTGGACCGGCAACGGCGACGGCACCCTCAACACCCAGAGCGGCTACAGCATGTGGCCGGGCACTGGCTTCGGCCAGGTGAGCGAGCTGGTGGCGGCGGACTTCAACAGCGACGGCAAGGTCGACATCGCCGGCAAGCTGTCGGACGGGAACCTGCTGCTGTGGAACGGCAACGGGAACGGGACGCTCGACACCACCACCGGCTACAGCATGTGGCCGGACACCGGATTCAGCGCCGTGGACAGCCTGGTCGCGGGTGACTTCAACAGCGACGGCAAGGCCGACATCGCCGGTCGTGCCTCCGGCGGCGCGCTCCTCCTCTGGACGGGGCACGGCAACGGCCAGCTCAACACCCAGAGCGGCTACGGCCTGTGGCCGGACAACGGCTTCGCCCAGGTCAGCGAGCTGATGTAGGGCCTTCGCCGGAACGGTCGACCGGGTCCCCGCCACACGCGCGGGGGCCCGGTCACGGCCGCTGCAGCTCCCGGATCCGGGTGATCCGGCCGCGGGAGTCCAGGACGACGTCGTAGGTGTTGCCGTAGCAGGCGTACGGGGGTTCGGGCGCGCCGTCGGTGAGGCAGGCGTCCAAGTGGTCGAGGAGGAGGGGGAGTTGGACCTCCTTGGCGGGCTCGTCGTGCGGGAGGTCGACCAGCGTGGCGGTGGCGTGCGCGGCCAGGGCGTGGCTGCTGGGGTCGGCCTCGGGGGCGCAGGCGGGGCGCAGGGTGAGGCGGCCGTCGACGACGTCCAGGACCTGGACGGTCCGGCGGACGGCATGGGTGGCGCACGGAGTGGGCGGGGCGGCGTCCAGGCCGGGTTCGGCGTCGGCGTCGGGGGAGTCCCCGTACTCCTCCTCCGCGAGGCCCCCGGCGTCCCCAACGTCCCCGGTGTCCCCGGCGTCCCCGACCTCCCCGGCGAACTCGGCGTCCTCGGGATCCTCGACGTCGTCCGAGGCCATCGCCAGCGTCGGGTCCTCGTCGATCGGCGTGCAGGCGGCGACCCCGGCGGTGGCGGCGCAGCAGAGCAGGACGGCGAGCAGGAGGCGGCGGGGCGCGGTCATGGGGTGAGTCTCCCACTGGACGCGGAGTCCGCGGGCCCGGTTGCGAAGGGCCGCCGCCCCCGCCGGGCGTGCGGACCCGGCGGGGGCGGCNNCGGGGGCTCGCCGACGGGCCCTACGCCGCGACGGGCCGCGCCGGGTCGTAGGCCTTGCGGAGCCGCTCCTGGGCCTCCGGCCCGGCGGCCAGGTGGTCCAGCCCGAGCAGCGCCGCGCCGAGGACCGGCGGGGCGACGACGACCCGCGGCTCGGCGAGCGGCGCCGCCGCGGTCAGCCGGTCCGTCAGGTTGTCGAGCAGCAGCGGCTGCCGGGAGGCGAGCACCCCGCCGCCGAGCACCACCGGGGTGGGCGTCTCCAGCAGGTCCAGGCGCCGCAGCGCGACCACGGCGAGCCGGACGATCTCGTCGGCCTGCCGGTCGATCAGCGACAGCGCGGTGGTGTCCCCGGCCCCGGCGACGGCGAACAGCACCCGGACGATCTCGTGCAGCCGGGTGGACGGCAGGTGCCCGAGGTGGACGGCCTCGGCGACGGCCCCGGTGCTGCGCAGGCCGAAGTGCTCGGCGATCGCGGCGGCCAGGCCGGTCGGCCCGCCGCGCCCGTCCTCCGCCCGGACGGCGTGCCACATGGCGGCGCCGGCCAGGCCCGCGCCGCCGCCCCAGTCGCCGGTGAGCTGCCCGAGGGCCGGGAAGCGGGCGGTGCGGCCGTCGGGCAGCAGGCCGACGCAGTTGATGCCGGCGCCGCAGACGACGGCGACGCCGCACGGGCCGTCGGTGCCCGCCCGCAGCAGGCCGAAGGTGTCGTTGACGACGGTGTTGCTGACGCCCCACGGGTGGGAGACCAGGGCGGTGCGCAGCGCCTCCTCCTCGACCGGCAGGTCGGCGTTGGCGAGGCAGGCGCTGACGTGGCTGGTGAGCGGGCCGGTCCAGCCGGTGATCCCGGCGGCCGCGGCGGCCTCGGCGACCAGCGGGGCGAGTCCGGCGACCGCGGCGGTGGCGCCGACGGTGGCCGGGAGGAAGCCGCCGCCCCGGGCTGAGCCGTGGACGGTGCCGTCGGCGCCGATCAGGGCGACGTCGGTCTTGGAGTTGCCGGCGTCGATGGCGAGGACGCCGGGCAGGTGCGGTTCGGGCTGGTGGGTCATCGGGCTTCCCGCGGCTCGTCGTACGTGGCCCGGCCGGGGGTCTTTCCCGGCCGGGGGTGGCGTGTCTCCGCCCGTGATCCGGCCCGCACTCCCCCCACGGAATGCGGGCCGGGGACCGGGGGCCGGGCGGGTCAGGCCCAGGAGAGGTGCTCGCGGTTGTGGGCGAGCAGCCGGTCCGTCAGCTGGTCGGCGAGTTCGATCTGGCCGACCAGCGGGTGGGCGAGCAGCGCGTCGAAGACCCGGTCGCGGCCGCCGCGCAGGGCGGCGTCCAGGGCGAGGTGCTCGTACGCGGTGACGGCGGCGACCAGTCCGGCGTACAGCGGCTCCAGCGGGCGCTGGGGCAGCGGGCGCACGCCGGCCGCGTCGACCTCGGCCGGCACCTCGATGACGGCGTCGTCGGGCAGGAACGGCAGCACGCCGTCGTTGCGGGTGTTGACCACCTGGACGGAGGTCCCGCCGCCGGTGCCCAGCAGCGCCGCGATGAGCTGCACCGCCGCCTCGGAGTAGAACGCCCCGCCGCGCTTGGCGAGCAGGTCCGGCTTGGTGTCCAGGGCCGGGTCGGCGTACATCTCCAGCAGCCGACGCTCGATCTCGGCGACCTCGGCGGCCCGCGAGCCCTTGGTCCTCAGCTCCTCCACCACCACGTCGTGCTGGTAGAAGTACCGCAGGTAGTAGGACGGTACGACGCCGAGCCGCTCGATCACCCGCTGCGGCAGGTGCAGGTCCTCGGCGATCTCCTTGCCGAAGCCGGAGAGCAGCTCGGGCAGCACCTCGCGGCCGCCGGCCGCGCCGGGGCCGTCGAGCAGGGTGACCCCGCGCTCCCAGGTGAGGTGGTTGAGGCCGACGTGGTCGAGCCGGATCAGCTCCGGGTCGACGCCCAGGTGCTTGGCGAAGCGCCGCTGGAAGCCGATGGCGACGTTGCACAGGCCGACGGCCTTGTGGCCGGCGTTCCGCAGGGCGCGGGTGACGATGCCGACCGGGTTGGTGAAGTCGACGATCCAGGCGTCGGGGTTGGCGCGCCGGACGGTCTCGGCGATGTCGAGCACCACCGGGACGGTGCGCAGCGCCTTGGCGAGGCCGCCGGCGCCGGTGGTCTCCTGGCCGACGCAGCCGCACTCCAGCGGCCAGGTCTCGTCCTGGTTGCGGGCCGCCTGCCCGCCGACCCGCAGTTGCAGCAGCACCGCGTCGGCGTCGGCGACGCCCGCCGCGACGTCGGTGGTCGTGGTGACGACCGCGCCGTGGCCCTGCTTGGCGAAGATCCGCCGGGCCAGTCCGCCGATCAGCTCCAGGCGGTCGGCGGCCGGGTCGACCAGCACGAGTTCGCCGATCGGCAGGGTGTCGCGCAGCCGGGCGAAGCCGTCGATCAGCTCCGGGGTGTACGTCGAACCGCCGCCAACGATGGCCAGCTTGAGTGCGGACATCAGCCCTTGACCCCTGTCAGTGTCACGCCTTCGATGAAGGCCTTCTGTGCGAAGAAGAAGAGGACGATCACCGGGGCCATCACCAGGAGGGTGGCGGCCATGGTGAGGTTCCAGTTGGTGTGGTGGGCGCCCTTGAAGGACTCCAGGCCGTAGGAGAGGGTCCAGGCGTCGTGGTTGTTGCTGGCGTAGATCTGCGGGCCGAAGTAGTCGTTCCAGCAGTAGAAGAACTGGAACAGCGCGACGGCGGCGATGGCGGGCTTGGCCATCGGCAGCACCACCCGCAGCAGGGTGCGCAGTTCGCCGCAGCCGTCGATCCGGGCCGCCTCGATGTACTCCCGGGGGATGGTCAGCAGGAACTGGCGCAGCAGGAAGATCGAGAAGGCGTCGCCGAAGGCCATCGGGATGATCAGCGGCCAGAGCGAGCCGCCCAGGCCCATCTGCTTCGCCCAGAACAGGTACATCGGGATGATGGTGACCTGCGGCGGAAGCATCATCATCGCGATGACGGCCATCAGCGCCAGGTTGCGGCCGCGGAAGCGGAACTTGGCGAGCGCGTAGGCGACCGGCAGGCTGGAGACGATGGTCAGCACGGTGCCGAGGCCCGCGTACAGCAGGGTGTTGCGCCACCAGGTGAGGAAGCCCGGGGTGTCGAAGACCTTCCCGTAGTTGCCCCAGTTCCAGGAGGTCGGCCAGTAGTCGGAGGTGAGCGCCTGACCGTCCGACATCACCGAGGTCAGGAAGGCGAAGACGAACGGCAGCAGGAAGAACAGGCCGGCGGCGACGGCCAGCGAGTGGACGGCCACCCAGTTGAGCAGCGCGCGGCGGCGGGCGGTGCGGGCGGCGGCGGTGACGGGCCCGCGGGCGGAGCCCCGGCCTGGCCGCCCGCCGGGTGCCTCGGCGGAGAGGGTCTGGCTGAGAGTCATGATCGTGTCCTCACTGGGCCGCTAGTCGTCGCTGGCCATGAAGCCGGACCGGCGGCGCATCAGCACCGAGGTGACGGCCATCGAGATGACGAACAGCACCAGGGCGACGACGCACGCCGCACCGTAGTTGAAGCGCTGGAAGCCGAGGTTGTAGACCATCTGCGGCAGGGTCCAGGTGGAGCCGTTCGGGTATCCGGGCTCGAACTGCTGGCCGGAGCCGGCCGAGTTGCCGCTGGCGACCTTCGCGGCGACGATCGCCTGCGTGTAGTACTGCATGGTCTGGATGACCCCGGTGACCACCGCGAACATGATGATCGGCGAGATGTTCGGCAGGGTGACGTACCGGAACCGCTGGAAGGGGCCGGCGCCGTCGAGCTCGGCGGCCTCGTACTGCTCCTTCGGGACGTCCAGCAGGGACGCCATGAAGATGACCATCAGGTCGCCGACGCCCCACATGGCGAGCAGGGTGAGCGCGGGCTTCGACCACTGCGGGTCGGCGAACCAGCCGGGCTGCGGCAGTCCGATCTCGCCGAGGAAGTGGTTGACCGGGCCGGTGCCGGGGTTGAGCAGGAAGGCGAAGGCGACCGTGGCGGCCACCGGCGGGGCCAGGTACGGCAGGTAGAAGACGGTGCGGAAGAAGCCCACGCCGCTCTTGATCTTGGTGATCAGCATCCCGATGCCGAGGCCGAACACCACCCGCAGGCTCACCATGATGACGACCAGCCACAGGGTGTTGCGCAGGCCCTGCCAGAACGCCGGGAGGTCGTTGAAGACGTAGTCCCAGTTCTTCAGGCCGCTGAAGGTCGGCGAGCCGAAGCCGTTGTACTTGGTGAACGAGAAGTAGATGGTCGAGATCAGCGGGTACAGGAAGAAGACGCTGAAGCCGATCAGCCAGGGGGAGAGGAAGGCG
>NZ_BAAAKJ010000255.1:0-2936 GCF_039527695.1 Kitasatospora putterlickiae | reverse complement strand
CTCCGGCCCCCTTGCGGGTGGCGGACGCGAGTGACATGGGAGCTCCGTGGACGGGCCGGACGCGCCGGGCGCTACTTGGCCTGGGCGATGGCGGCGTCGATCTCCTTGGCGGCGGCGGTGAGGCCGGCCGCGAGATCGGTCTGCTTGCCCGACTCGTAGTCGTAGCCGACGTTCTGCAGCGAGACGAGGTAGCCACCGCCGTTGACGACGGCCGGGGTGGTGCCGGAGTTGGCGTTCTTCGCGATCTCCACGAAGGTCTTGAAGTTCTCGTCGGCGACCAGCTTCGGCGACTCCAGCGCGGCGAAGGTGCTCGGCACGTTGTGGATCGCGTTGGCGAAGGAGACGACCGCGTCGGTGTCGGTGGTCAGGAACTTGACGAACTCCCAGGCCGCGGCCTGCTTCTTGCTGGTGCTGGCGATGCCGACGATGGTGCCGGTCTGGTAGCCGCGGCCGTAGGTGCCGGCCTGGTCGTCCGGCACCGGGAACGGCGCGGTGGCCCACTCGAAGTCCGGCTTGTCGGCGGCGAGCGAGGCGGTGCGCCACTCGCCGTCCATGGCCATCGCGACCTGGCCGGTGTGGAACGGGTTCTTGGCGCTGAACTCCTCGCCGAAGGTGGCGCGGTACTTCTCCAGCTTCTCGTAGCCGCCGAGCTGGTCGACCAGGCCCTTCTGCCACTTCAGCATCGCCGCGACCTTCGGGTCGGTGGCGATGGTGGACTTGCCGGCGGAGTCGAAGTAGCTGGGGCCGTACTGGCCGAGCAGGTGCTCGGTGGTCGACTCGTAGCCGTGGTAGAGCGGCATGAAGCCGAGCTGCTTGTAGCCGTCGCCCTCGGCGATGGTCAGCTTCTTGGCGGCCTCGGCGAACTCGGTGAAGGTCTTCGGCGGGTTGGTGATGCCGGCGTCGGCGAAGGCCTTCTTGTTGTAGTACAGGCCGAAGGCGTCGCCCAGCAGCGGCAGCGAGCACTGGTTGCCCTGGAACTGCGTGTAGTTGAGCATCGCGGCCGGGAAGGTCTTGGCGGCGTCGATGCCGTCCTTGGCCAGCAGCGGCTTGAGGTCGGCGAAGGCCTTGGTGGAACAGAACATGCCGACGTTGTTGGTGGTGAAGGAGGAGACCACGTCGGGGGCGTCGTCGCCGCCGGCCCGCAGCGCCTGGTTGACCTTGTCGTCGGCGATGTTGCCGACGGCCTTGACCTTGATGTTGGGGTGGGCCTTCTCGAAGGCGGCGACGTTGTCGTTGATCGCCTTCACCTCGGCGTCCTGGCTCCAGCCGTGCCAGAAGGTGATGGTGACGTCCTTGCCACTGGCGGAGTCGTCGCTGCCGGAGCCGTCGCTGCTGCCGGTGCAGGCGGTGGCGAGCAGGGCGAGGACGGCGCTGCCGGTGACGGCGGCGAGGGTCCGGCGGCTTCTGCGGGAGTGGGAGGTGGTGGAGTGCACTTCGAGGTCCTCCTGGGGCTGCGCGGGCAGGCGTCATTGCCTCGGGTCCCGCGTTGGGGATGGGGGAGAGGTGGGTGCAGGGAGTGCGGCGGAGCGTCAGTGGGTGGAGAAGACCGCCTCGCGGGCGGCCGCCAGCGCGCGTTGCAGCGCGCCGAGCAGAACGGGGGAGCCGGTCAGCGCGCTGCCGCGCACCTCCGGCCGGGCGGCCGCGATCCGGGCCAGTTCCTCCGCGATCAGGGCCCGCAGGCGCTCGCCGCCCGCGTTCGGCACTCC
Source organism: Kitasatospora putterlickiae (assembly GCF_039527695.1). NCBI lineage: Bacteria > Bacillati > Actinomycetota > Actinomycetes > Kitasatosporales > Streptomycetaceae > Kitasatospora > Kitasatospora putterlickiae. The sequence continues at coordinate 1,230 of NZ_BAAAKJ010000255.1, read as the reverse complement.
GCCGGAGACCACCACGAGCCGGGGGTCGACGACGGCGACGATCACGGCCAGTCCGACGGCCAGCCGGGCGGCCAGCTCGGCGAGGAACGCGTCGCCGGCGCCGGGGGTGACCAGGGCCTTGGCGACCGACTCCTCGGCGGTCGGCGCGCCGAGCCCGTGCTCCTTGGCCAGGGCCCGGACGGCGGGGGCGCCGACCAGCTCCTGGAACCCGCCGGAGTTGCGGCGGCGGACGTCCTTGACCACCGGCGCGCCGGGCACCGGCATGTAACCGACCTCCCCGGCGCCGCCGGTGAAGCCGCGGTGCAGCCGGCCGGCGATCACGATCGCCGCGCCGATGCCCTCGCCGGCCCAGAGCAGCACGAAGTCCTCGAAGCCGCGGGCCGCGCCGGAGGACTGCTCGGCGACGGCGGCGAGGTTCACGTCGTTCTCGATGGTCACCGGCGCGCCGATCGCGGCGGCCAGCCCCGCGGCCAGCCGCGGCGCGTGCCAGCCGGGCAGGTGGGAGGCGTACCGGAGCTTGCCGGTGACCGGGTCGGGCGCGCCGCCGACGCCGATCACCACGCCGCGCAGGCTGCCCTCGGCGAGCCCGGCGGCCCGCACCGCCCCGGCGACCGCGCCGGCCACCCCGGGCACCGTCTCGGCGGCCGTCCACCCCTTGGTGGGGACGACGTGCTCGGCGAGCGTGGAGCCCGTGATGTCGGCGACCGCGACCCGCACCTGACTGGTGGTGACGTCCAGCCCCGCGACATAGCCGGCCGCCGGATTCACCTGGTACAGCTGCGCGTTGGGCCCGGGCCCGCCCGCCGTGGTCCCCACCGGCAGCACCAGCCCGGCGGCCTCCAGCCGGGCCAGCAACTGCGAGGCGGTGGGCTTGGAGAGCCCGGTCAGCGTGCCGATCTGCGTACGGGAGAGCGGCCCGTTCTCCAGCAGCAGTTCGAGCGCGGCGCGGTCATTGATGGCCCGCAGCAGGCTGGGCGTGCCCGCGAGGGGGGCCTTGGCGGTGTTTCCGGTCACGCGAAGATCCTCCTCCTCGAACTGTTAGGAAACTTTCCAGTCGCTTCGGGACAGGACCGTACGGTCCCCGTCGGCGGAGTGTCAATGGCCCTTCCCCCGGAGGATGCCGACTCGTTACCAGCCGCCCCACGGCCCCGCTCGGGCCGGCCTTGAGGAGAGGAATTTGTGACAACTGAGAGAAGGCGGATCTGTGATGCGGCGGCCTCCTCGCCGAGG
>NZ_BAAAKJ010000254.1:3717-6522 GCF_039527695.1 Kitasatospora putterlickiae | reverse complement strand
GACTTCACCGGCGCCGACGCGGTCGTGCACTGCGCCGCCGCCGTCGCCGACCTGCCCCCGGGCGCCCCGGCCGAGGCCGCCCAGCACGCCGTCAACGTCACCGGCACCGAGCGACTGCTGCGCGCCGCCGGGGACCGGCCGCTCGCCTGGGTCTCCAGCGCCAGCGTCTACGACCCCCGGTCCGGCCGCGGGCCGGTCGAGGAGCACCACCCCACCGAGGCCGGCCACCTCAACGCGTACGGCCGCACCAAGGCCACCGGGGAGCGGCTCGCGCTGGCGGCGGGCGCCGTGGTGCTGCGCCCGCGCGCCGTTTACGGCCCCGGCGACCCGCACCTGGTGCCCCGGCTGCTGGAGCGCGTCCGGCACGGCCGGCTGCTGCTGCCCGGCGGCGACGTCCGGCTCAGCCTCACCGCCGTGCAGAACCTCGCCGACGCCTGCCTGTCCGCGGTCGGCGCGGGCCGCACCGGCGGGCGCCCGTGGACGCCGGTCGCCTACAACATCGCCGACGCCCGGCCCTACCGGCGCGACGAGGTGGTCCGCGCGGTGCTGGCCGCGCACGGGGTGCGCGCCCGGATCCACCACGTCCCGGCGCCGCTGGCCCGGCTGGCCGCCCGCACCGGACGGCTCCCCGGCCTGACCCCGTACGCGGTGGACCAGCTCTCCCGCGACGTGGTGCTGGACCTCTCCCGCGCCCGTACCCAGGGCTGGCGGCCGCACCGGGACCTCGACGCCTACCTGCGCGAGACCGCCGGCTGACCACCCGCTGGCCACCGGCTGAAACGCCCGGCGCCCGCGTCCCCTCCCAGGGGACGCGGGCGCCGGGCGGGGATCCGCTAGTTCCTGGCCGCCTTCTTCACCAGGACCACCACGGCGGCGGCGATGCCGACCACCACCAGCGCCTTGATGGCGAAGGCCAGCAGCGCGCCGACCACGCCGAAGACGAATGCCAGCAGGTTCCAGGCGAGTACCAGCACCAGCACCGGCACGACGATGTTCCGCACCCACGAGGGCAGCGACTTCCAGAGCTCAGCCATGTCCGTTCCTTCTCTCCCCAGGGGGTCGGCTGCCGTCCGGTGCCGCATCCCGTTCGCTTTCGGTACTTCGATCGTACGGGGGCGCGAGGGACGGAACGAGGCCCAACGGCCCCGAGAGAACCCGGAGATCCCCCCGACCCCGGCCCCCGGGTGAACCCCTGCCCCGACCTCGGGGAACAGCCCCGGGAGGGCCTCGCGCGGCGGGCTCAGACCGGCCAGGTCTCCCCGCGCCAGGCGGCGTCCCAGAACATCCACTCGTAGCGCGAGGTGGTCACGAAGTGCTCGGTCACCCGGCGCCGTTCGGCGGGCGAGAGCTCCTCACCGAGCCGGTCGGTCAGCGCCAGCACCCGCCGCACCACCGACTGGAACGCCTCGTCGCCGTAGGTGGAGATCCACTTGGCGTACAGCGGGTCGGGGGAGCCCTCGGCGAGCAGCCGCTCGCCGACCCGGGCGTAGATCCAGTAGCAGGGCAGCACCGCGCCGACCGCCTCCGCGAAGGAGCCGCCGTAGACGGTGGCGAGCAGGTAGCTGGTGTACGCGCGGGTGGTCGGCAGCACCGGTTCGGCGGCGGCGCCCTCGGCGGTGTCCCCGAAGGCGTCCAGGAACTCGGCGTGCATCCCCTGCTCGGCGGCCAGCGCGCCGATCGCGTCGTCGGCGAAGGCCCGCACCTCCTCCTCGCCGGGCGCCTTGGCCGCGCAGACGGCCAGCGCCCGGGCGTAGTCGCGCAGGTAGTGCGAGTCCTGGACGACGAAGTGGCGGAACGCCTCCCGGGGCAGGGTGCCGTCGGTCAGTCCGGCGAGGAAGGGGTGGGCGAGGATCTCGGCGTAGACCGGCTCGATCGCCGTCCAGAGTTCTTCGGTCAGGTTCGGGCTGCTCATGCCCCGACCCTAACCGCCCGTCGCGAGCGGCCCGGCTCAGTCCTCCGGCGGCGAGAACACCACCAGCACCCGCAGTTCCTCGGTGATGTGGTGGAAGCGGTGCGGCGTCCCGGCCGGGACGTAGACCACGGTGCCCCGGCCCACCGTCGCGGTCTCGTCCCCGACGGTCAGCTCGGCCCGGCCGCTGATCACCTGGTAGATCTCGTCCTGGGCGTGCGCGGTCTGGGTGTCGGTGTCACCGGGGGAGAGCGCGTACAGGCCGGCGGACATCCGCGGCTCGCGCAGGAAGCGCAGGTACGCGCCGTCGTTGGCGGCGCGTTCGGCGTCCAGGCGGTCCAGCCGGAACAACTTCATCGGGGCACCCCTCCTCGTGCGGCCTCGGCCCACCGGCATTCAACACCACCACGCCGGCCGGGACACCGCCTCCCCTTGACCGACCTGGGACGCTGGCCCCATGAAGGGTTTCGCCATCAAGACACTGATCAACGCGGCGGCCATCTGGGTCGCCGCCTGGATCGTCTCCGGGATCACGCTCACCGGTGACGACTGGCAGCACAAGACGCTCACGGTGCTCGCCGTGGCGCTGGTGTTCGGCGTGGTCAACTGGCTCATCAAGCCGGTGGTCCAGCTGTTCTCGCTCCCCCTGTTCATCCTCACCCTGGGTCTGTTCACCTTCATCGTGAACGCGCTGATGCTCTGGCTGACCTCCTGGGCCTCGGACAAGCTCGACCTGGACTTCCACGTGGACGGCTTCTGGTCGGCGCTGTTCGGCGCGCTGATCGTCAGCCTGGTCTCCTGGGGGCTCAGCCTCGCCCTCGACGAGGACTGAGCGGCCCGCCCCCGCCCGCCGGTGACCCGGGCGGGGCCGTCCGGGGGAGGCGGCTTGTTCGGAC
>NZ_BAAAKJ010000254.1:0-3668 GCF_039527695.1 Kitasatospora putterlickiae | reverse complement strand
GGGCCCCTTTCGCTCCGCCTCCTGCGCCCGCCGGCGGCTCACCCGGCGTTCTCGTGGCCGTGCAGGATGAGTTCGAGCTGGGCGTCGAGGTCGCCGGCGGCGGCCTCCTCGCCGATCGGCACCAGCCGGTCGGTGCGGGCCAGGAAGGCGATCAGCGGCGGCGCGGAGCCGCACAGCACGGCGTCGCCCTCGGGGGAGCGCAGCACCAGGCAGATCTCGCCGAGCTCCCCGCCGACCGGGTGGATGTGCACGTCGCCCTCACCGGACGGCCGGGCCAGCCCGTCGAGCAGCAGCTCGCGGGCGAAGACCCAGGTGACCGGCTCGTCGCCCGGCAGGTGGAAGGTGAAGCGGACCGCGAAGGGGTCGGCGGGGTCGTAGTCGAGGTCGACCACGATGCGGAAGGTGAGCTCCTCCGAGACCACCAGGTTCATGGTCAGGTGGCCCTGGACTGTGCTGTGCTGCATGGCACCGACACCTCTCGTACTGCCCGGCCGCGCGGGGATGAGGGTTACGCGGGTACCCGGACAAGGCTGTTGGCTGACAGGGGGAGGGATTGTGCGTGCGGTACGTCCATCATCATCGTCCCCGTCCGGGGACGTCGTGGACAAGGTGTGCTTTTTCAAATGGTGAACGAGCGGGATCGACCGGTCCGGGCCCGGACCGGCCCGGTGCGGAGGGGCCGTCAGAGTACGAACGTCGGTGTCATCGCGCCGACGTCGCGCCGCAGTTGGCCCGCGACCTCGGTGAGCCGGTCGGCCTGCTCGACCGGCAGCGAGACCGCCATGGTGGCGACCACCGAGCCCACGGTGATCGGCACCGCCGCGCAGACGGTGCCGATCGCGTACTCCTGGTGTTCGAGCACCGGCATGGTGTGCCGCAGCCCGGCGATCCGGCGCAGGACGGCCGCCTCGTCGACGAGCGTGGCCGGCGTCAGGCCCACCGGGGGGTGGCGCGCGAGGTGGTCGCGCCGGGCCTCCTCGGGGAGCTGGCTCAGCAGGCACTGGCCGATCGCGTGGGCGTGGGCGGTGGCCCGGAAGTCGGCCCACGGTTCGACGGCCGGCTGGTGGGCGCCGTTGACGGTGTCCACCACGGCGACCTCGCCGTCCTCGTAGAGGGCGAAGTAGACGGCCGCGCCGAGTTCATCGCTTAACTGCTCCATCCGGGCCCGCAGTCCGTGCCGTTCGGCCTGCCGGTCGTCGGCCCGGACGATGCCGTCGACCGCCTCGCCGTAGAGGAAGCGCCCGTCCACCCGCCGCAGGTAGCCCTCGTGGGTCAGGGTCCGCAGCAGGTGGTACGCGGTGCCGAGCGGGAGTCCCGCCACCCGGGCGAGCTGCTTGGCGGTGGCCCCGTGGCGAAAGCCGCCGACGGCCTCCAGCAGGCGCAGCGCCCGCTGGACGGAGGAGATCAGGGTAGGCTGCCGCTCCTTGCGCGGGGTCCGCGCCGGCCGCGCGGGTGGCGCCATGCGTTCTGCGATCCGATCCATGGCCACAACCAGCCCCCAGCCCGAGTCATTACACAGAAGAGCATGCGGAGTGAATCACTCCGGTTTGCCCGATAGTCGCCCATTGCAGCACAGGCGCAGCGTCCCTGCAATGACTCTGACACGGTTCACTCGGCAAAACCCTTTGAATCAAAGGCAGTTTAGGCAAGATGCCTAACTTCTAAAGAGCTGTTCAACGTTCATCTTCGCGATCCAAGATCTAACGCCACTCGAATCCACCACGAATGGACGCACCCGGAGGCGGGCCGCGTTTCGGGCGCGTCGCCTCGCGGGAGACTCCCGCACAACGCTCCAGCCCCGGAGGTCGCCATGCGCACCCCGCCCCGTCCCGTCGTCAAACGCACCGCCCGGGCGATCCTGCTGGAGTTCGACCCGAACGACCCGTACGGACCGGCCTCGCTCGTGCTGATCAAGCGCACCCGGCCCGGCTCCCCGCACCCGTACTGGATCACCCCCGGCGGCGGCGTCGAGCACGACGACCGCACCGTGGTGGACGCGCTGCACCGCGAGGTGGACGAGGAGCTCGGCGGCAAGGTGGTCGACGTGGTCCCCGTCTTCGTGGACACCATCAGCCACACCCACCACGACGACGGCACCCCGCTCCACCCGCACGGGGTCAAGGTGCAGCACTTCTTCGTCTGCCGGCTCGCCTCGATGGACCTCGACCGCCGGCACGGCCCCGAGATCGACGAGCCCAACGGCGACTACGAGGTGGTCCGGGTGCCGTTCACCCGCGAGGGCGTCACCTCGGTCAACGTGGTGCCGCCCAGCCTGCGGGCGTACCTGGCCGCCAACATCGAGGGCGTCCGCGCCATGCTCGCGCCCGACCTCGGCTGACCCCGGCCCGGCGGCCGGGCCGCGCTCACCGCCCGGCCGCCAGGTCGTGCCGGATCCGCTCCGCCGGGACCCCGGCCCGCAGCAGCACCCCGCTGGTCCGCCGGACCATCGCGGGCGGCCCGGCGAGGTAGGCGGTCCGCCCGGCCCACGGCCCCGCCCCGGCCACCGCCTCTGGGAGTCCGCCCGCCGACAGACCGGCCGCGACCGCCTCGGCCGTCCCGGCGCCGGGCCCGGAGAGCACCGGGCGGACCGACAGCCCGCGGTGCCGCCGCGCCAACTCCCGCAGCCCGTCCAGCTCGTACAGCCCCTGGACGGACCGGGCGCCGTAGAACACCTCCACCGAGCGGTCCGCCGCGCCCCGCCCGACCACCTCCTCGGCCAGCGCCCGCAGCGGCGCGATGCCGGTGCCGCCGCCCACCAGCAGCAGGTCCCCGCCGTCGGCGTGGTCCAGGGTCATCCCGCCGGCCGCCGGGCCGAGCCGCAGCACGTCCCCCGGCACGGCCCGGTGCACCAGCGCGTTGCTCACCCAGCCCGCCTGCACCGCCTTGACGTGGAAGGTCAGCAGGCCGTCCGGCCGGGGCGCCGAGGCGAACGAGAAGTGCCGCCAGACCCGTGGCCACCAGGGCGTCTCCAGGCTCGCGTACTGCCCGGCCCGGTACGGGTACGGCTGGTCGGGGCGGACGGTGAGCACCGCGACGTCCGCGGTGCGGCGCTCGTGCGCGACCACCTCGCCGTGCCACCAGGGCGGCGCGGTGCGGGCGTCCCGCTCGGCGGCCTCGATCATGATCGAGGAGATCAGCCGGTAGGCCCGGCGCCAGGCCAGCTCGGTCTCGGCGGTCCAGCGGCCGCCCGCGTACGTGGCCAGGGCCGCCACCAGGCACTCGCCGACCGGGCCGTAGTGGGCGGTCAGCGTGCCGTAGCGGCGGTGGGCGCAGCCCAGCGCGCTCAGGTGCGCGCGCAGGCCCTCCGGGTCGCCGGCGCCGCGGGCGGCCATCAGCAGGGCGCGGAAGAGCCGGTCGCGCTGGACGTCCATGGCAGCCGGGAAGAGCGCCCTGATCTCGGGGTGGCCGAGGAAGACCAGCGCGTAGAAGTGCGCGGTGGCCCGGTCGGCGACCGGTTCGACCACCGCCAGGCTGGTCCGGATCAGTTCGAGGTCCCGGGCGGTGGGCGGCAGTTCGGCGGCCGCCCGGAGGTCCGGCGCGGGCGGCGCCGGGGTGAGGGCCGGGACGGCCCAGTTGAGGCCGGGGGCGCTGGTGAACAGCGGCTCGATCACCGGGGCCGGCGCGGCGGCGTCCGGCCGGCTCGGCGCGGGGACCGCGGGCGGCCGGGT
>NZ_BAAAKJ010000253.1:7478-8277 GCF_039527695.1 Kitasatospora putterlickiae | reverse complement strand
ACGGCGCCGCGCCCGACGCCCGGGAGCTGTACCGCGTCCGCACCCTGGTCACCGGCCTCGCGGTGAGCGCGCCGCCCGACCGGCTGCCCGCGCTGCGCACCCTGCCCGGGGTCGCGGCCGTGCACCCGATCGTCCGCAAGCGGCGGGTCAACGCCCACTCGGTGCCGGTCACCGGCGCGCCCTCGGTCTGGGCCGGCGGCTCGTCCGACGGCGGGGCCGCGGGCACCACCGGGCAGGGCGTGCGGATCGGCGTCGCCGACAGCGGCATCGACTACACCCACGCCGACTTCGGCGGCCCCGGCACCGAGGAGGCGTTCCGGTCCGTCGACGGCGCCGCGCCCGCACCCGCCGGGCTCTTCCCCAGCGCCAAGGTGATCGGCGGCCGCGACCTGGTCGGCGACGACTACCAGCCCGACCCGGGCGCCCCCCACTACCAGCCCGACCCGCACCCCGACGACAACCCGATCGACTGCGACCGCAACGGCCACGGCACCCATGTCGCCGGCACCGCCGCCGGCCTCGGCGTCACCGCCGACGGCCGGCCCTACGGCGGCCCCTACCGGCCCGGCCTCGACCCGGCCGGCTTCAAGGTCGGCCCCGGTGCCGCGCCCGGCGCCCAGCTGTACGCGATCCGGGTCTTCGGCTGCGACGGCTCCACCGACCAGCTCGGCCAGGCCCTCGACCTGGCCGCCGACCCCAACGGCGACGGCGACCCGAGCGACCGCCTCGACGTCCTCAACCTCTCGCTCGGCAGCCGCTTCGGCTCCACCGACGACGCCGACGCCCTCGCCGTCGACCG
>NZ_BAAAKJ010000253.1:0-7441 GCF_039527695.1 Kitasatospora putterlickiae | reverse complement strand
GCGGCAGCCCCGGCACCGCCGCCCGGGCCGTCGCGGTCGCCGCCTCCGTCGACCCGCACGGCGACGCCGACGGGATCACCGTGCTCGACCCGCCCGCGCTGGCCGGCGTCGTCCCGGCCCACTGGAGCGCCCGCTACCGGGACTGGTCCACCGCCGACGTGGCCGGGGAACTCGCGCTGCCCGCCGACCAGTCGGACGGCTGCGCGGCCTTCTCCGAGCCCGACCGGCAGCGGCTCGCCGGGCGGATCGCGGTGCTCGCCTGGAGCACCCGCGAGTCCGAGCGCGCCTGCGGCTCGGGCCCGCGCGCCGACCACGTCGCCGAGGCGGGCGCGATCGGCGCCCTGCTGGCCGCCGACGACGACCACCTCGCCGAGATCTCCGGCAACGACCGGGTGCCGCTCGCCCTGCTCGGCCGCGCCGACGGCGAACGGCTGCGCGCGGGCGCCGCCGCCGGGCCGGTCCGGGTCCGCCTCGCCGCGCCCGGCAACCCGCTGCACGGCGCCGTCGCCCAGGAGCAGCCGCAACGGCTCGACACCCTCACCGACTTCACCTCGCGCGGCATCGGCGTGCCCGGCGTCGTCAAGCCGGACCTCGCCGCCCCCGGCGAGACCATCTGGTCCGCCCTGGTGGGCAGCGGCACCGGCGGCCAGCGCGAGGACGGCACCTCGATGGCCACCCCGCACGTCGCCGGGCTGGCCGCGCTGGTCCGCGCCGTCCACCCGGACTGGACCGTCGAGCAGGTCAAGGCCGCGCTGATGAACACCGCCGGGGACACCTGGCTCGGCGACGGCGGCACCGGCCCGGTCTACGGACCCGAGCGCACCGGCGCCGGACGGGCCGCCGTGGACCGCGCCGTGCGCACCCCGGCCGTCGCCTACGCGGCGGGGGAGGGCGCGGTGGAGGGCGCCGTCGGGGTCTCCTTCGGCCCGGTCGCGGTCACCGGACCGCTCGCCCTGGTCCGCGAGGTCGAGGTGCGCAACCTCTCCGCCGCCCCGGTCGCCTACCGGACCGGCTACGCGGCCGCCACCGAAGCGCCCGGCGCCCGCTTCGAGCTCGCCCCCGACCGGGTCGAGGTCCCGCCCGGCGGCACCGCGCGGGTGCGGGTCACCCTCCGCGTACCCGGCGCGCTCGGCCGCACCCCCGACCCGACGACCGCCACCGTCCAGGGCGGCCGGGCCCGCAGCTACCGCGCCGAGCTCTCCGGCCGGCTGCTGCTCACCCCGGACGACCCGGCCGCCCCCGGGCTGCGGGTGCCGCTGTTCGCCGCCCCGCGGGCCGCCTCCGACCTCGCCGCCACCACCCCTGTCCGCACCACCCGCACCGGCGCGCTGGCCGCCCTCACCGGCACCGACGCCCCCGGCGGCGGGCCCGGCCTGGTCAGCGCCTTCGCGCTCGGCGGGGAGGGCGCCCGCTGGCCCGACTGCCCGCCGGACAGCGGGGCCGCGGTCGGCCCCGGCGCGGGCATCGTCCCGGAGGGCGCCGAGGAGGCCGAGCACCTCCAGGACCTCTGCGTCGAGCGCCCCGGCGACCGGGCCGCCAACCTGCGCGCCGTCGGCGCCGCCACCGACGCGCCCGCCGTCTCCGGCGACCCGCTGGCCGAGGGCCGGCTCTACCTGGGCGCCCAGGTGTGGGCGCCCGCCGCCACCCCGGTCGGGCTGTTCGCCGTCCGGGCCGCGCTGGACACCGACGGGGACGGCGCCACCGACGTGGTCGTCAAGGCCGACCGGCTGCGCGGCGGCGACGTCCTGGTGGCCCGCGCCCTGGACGCCCGCACCGGCGCCGAACTGGACGTCCAGCCGCTGAACGCCCGCTGGGGCGACACCGACACCGCCCTGCTGGACTCCGACGCGGTGGTCCTGCCGGTCCGGCTGTCCGCCCTGCCGGGCGTCGGCCCCGGCCACAGCACCGTCCGCTACGCCCTGTGGACCGGCCTCACCGGCTCCGGCACGCCCGACCCGGCCGAGGCCTTCTCCGCGATCGGCCTGCACGGCGTCCGGCCCACCCTTGAGGTCGACGTCCTGCACCCCGCCGTCGACGTCCGCACCGGCCCCGACGGCCCCGACGGCCCCACCGCCATCGCCGCCCCCGTCCACCCCGCCACCGTCCTCCACATCCACCGCACTCCCGGTGACCGGTCCCGGATCCTCCTCCTCCACCACCTCAACCCCGAGCCCGGCCGCAGCCAGGTCCTGACCCTGCCGTGAGCTTCCAGGGGGCGCTCGGATCGTTCCGAGCGCCCCCTCGAAAGGATGAAGTGCCCGGGGAAGGAGCCGAGTAGCCTGAGTGCTGCCACGAGAATTCCCGTATGGGAGGAACCATGAGCGTCGCGCCGTACCCCAACTGGCTTCGGCCCCCGGTCGATGGCTACACCGCCGAGGACCTCGACCGGCTGCCGGATCTCCCGCCGCACACCGAGCTGCTCGACGGGAGCCTGATCTTCGTGAGCCCGCAGACGAAGTTCCACGTGAGGACCAAGCGCCTGCTGGAGCGCGCATTGGAGGAGGCCGCTCCGGAGGGCTGGGAGGTGTGGCCGGAGATGGGGGTGACGCTTGACCGGCGGAACCGGCCCGAGCCGGATCTCCTCGTCGTCGACGTCGCGTCGGACACGGGGTACCTGCAGACGAACTTCAACGCGGAACACGTGCTGCTCGCGATCGAGGTCGTCTCCCAGGAGTCCCGCGAGCGTGACCGGGAGGTGAAGCCGCGCAAGTACGCCACCGCCGGCATCCCCCACTTCTGGCGTGTGGAGTGCGACGAGGGCCGACCCGTGGTCCACACCTACGAGCTGGACCCCGCGACCCGCCTCTACGGGCTGACCGGCATCCACCACAAGCAGCTGAAGCTCGACCGTCCCTTCCAGGTCGACATCGATCTGACCTGAGCCCGCCCGCGTGGGCGGATTGTCCGGATGGTGGACGTCGGATGTCAGGCTCTGGGACACCGGAGTAGCCTCCGAACATGTCTCGCACGATTCGTCTCGCAGTCGTCCCCGGTGACGGAATCGGCCAGGAAGTGGTGGCCGAGGGTCTCAAGGTGCTGGGGGCCGCGCTTCCCGCCGATGTGAAGCTGGAGACCACCGAGTTCGACCTCGGGGCCCGGCGCTACCACCGCACCGGCGAGACGCTCCCGGACAGCGTCCTCGCGGAGCTCAAGGCCCATGACGCGATCCTGCTCGGCGCCATCGGCGACCCGAGCGTCCCGTCCGGGGTGCTGGAGCGCGGGCTGCTGCTCAAGCTGCGGTTCGCCTTCGACCACCACATCAACCTCCGTCCGGGGCGGCTCTTCCCCGGGGTGAGGTCCCCGCTGGCCGGTGACCCGAAGATCGACTTCGTGGTTGTCCGCGAGGGCACCGAGGGCCCGTACGTCGGCAACGGCGGCACGCTGCGCACCGGGACCGAGCACGAGGTGGCCACCGAGGTCAGCCTCAACACCGCCTACGGCATCGAGCGCGTGGTGCGCGACGCCTACCGCCGGGCCCAGGCGCGTCCGCGCAAGAAGCTCACCCTGGTGCACAAGAACAACGTGCTGGTGCACGCCGGCCACCTGTGGACCCGGATCTTCGAGCAGGTCGGCCGGGAGTTCCCCGAGGTCACCACCGACTACCTGCACGTCGACGCGGCGACCATCTTCTTCGTCACCCAGCCCGAGCGGTTCGACGTCATCGTGACCGACAACCTGTTCGGCGACATCCTGACCGACCTGGCCGCCGCCGTCACCGGCGGGATCGGCCTGGCCGCCAGCGGCAACATCAACCCGAGCGGCGCCTTCCCGTCGATGTTCGAGCCCGTGCACGGCTCGGCGCCGGACATCGCCGGCCAGGGCAAGGCCGACCCGACCGCCACCGTGCTGTCGGTCGCCATGCTGCTCGACCACCTCGGATACCACGCCGAGGCCGCCCGGATCGAGGACGCGGTCGCCGCGGACCTCACCGGGCGCACCGGGACCCGCACCACCACCCAGGTCGGCGACGCGCTCGCCGCCCGAGTATCCGCCTAGGAGGCCGGAACCCGACAGACGGTGTTCCGGCCCCTCCGGGCCGGACCCCATAACGGCGGCTTGCGGATCTCCAAGGAGTTCGCGGCTGTTCGGCACGGCCCTCTGGATGCGAGTATCGACAGTGGGCCGTGTCGTCGTGCGTCCGTTCCGTCCGAAAGGGGCGGAACGTCCACCCGGCGGAGCGGCCCGGACCAACCCCACGGTGAAGGACACACAGCCATGAGCACGCCCACCCAGGCGCCCATCACGTTCGACCTCAAGCCCTCCGCCCACCCGCTCTCCCCGGCGGAGCGCGAGGCCCGGCTGGCCAACCCGGGCTTCGGGCGCGTGTTCACCGACCACATGGTCACCATCCGGTGGACCGAGGGCGTGGGCTGGCACGACGCCCAGCTGGCGCCCTACGCGCCGATCGAGATGGACCCGGCCAACATGACGCTCCACTACGGCCAGGCGATCTTCGAGGGCCTCAAGGCCTACCGCCAGGCCGACGGCTCCATCGCGACCTTCCGCCCGGAGGCCAACGCCACCCGCTTCCAGGCCTCCGCCCGCCGCCTGGCCATGCCCGAGCTGCCGGTCGAGACCTTCGTCGAGGCGGTCGAGCTGCTCGTCCAGCAGGAGCAGGCCTGGGTCCCGAACGAGCCGGAGCAGAGCCTCTACCTGCGCCCGTTCATGTTCGCCACCGAGGTCGGCCTGGGCGTCCGCCCCGCCAACTCCTACCTCTTCATGATCATCGCCTCCCCGGCCGGCGCCTACTTCCCCGGCGGCGTGAAGCCGGTCTCGGTCTGGCTCTCCGAGGACTACGTGCGCGCCGCGCCCGGCGGCACCGGCGCCGCCAAGTGCGCCGGCAACTACGCCGCCTCCCTGGTCGCCCAGGCCGAGGCCGCCGCCAAGGGCTGTGACCAGGTGGTCTGGCTCGACGCCGCCGAGCACCGGTGGATCGAGGAGATGGGCGGCATGAACCTCTACTTCGTCTTCGGCGAGGGCGAGGACGCCCGGATCGTCACCCCCGAGCTGTCCGGCGCTCTGCTGCCCGGCATCACCCGCGACTCGCTGCTGCAGCTCGCCGCCGACCTCGGCCACGCCGTCGAGGAGCGCCGGATCTCCACCGACGAGTGGAAGCGGGGCAACGCCGACGGCACCCTCACCGAGGTGTTCGCCTGCGGCACCGCCGCCGTCATCACCCCGGTCGGCTCGGTGAAGTCCAAGGGCGGCGACTGGACCGTCGGCGCCGGCGAGCCCGGCCCGGTCACCATGGAGCTGCGCCGCGCGCTGCTCGCCATCCAGGGCGGCCAGGCCCCCGACACCCACGGCTGGCTGCACAAGATCGTCTGATCCCGCCCCGCAGGCCCGCCCGGCCCGCCCGTCCCGGATCGCGAGACGGGCGGGCCGCGGCACGGACGTTGTGCCTACACTGCGGGCGTGTCCTCGCTGTCGCTGATTATTAGCAGCAGGCGCGCCGGTCCGCAGTGACCGCCACCGCACCACCCGATGCGGGGCGACCACCAGCGTCCAGACCCGCGCGCAGACCTCTCGCACCCGCGAGGGGTCTTTTTGTTTCCCCGGACCGGCCGGAGCCCCCACAAGGGGCCGAGGGACACCGGGCGCGCGCGGGATGCTGGACAGTGGAGCCGGATCAGAACCGGCAGAGCAGTAACCGACCTCCCGGAACGGAGAACCCAGGGTCATGACCCAGGCGACCAACCTCCCCGACGACGCCTTCCACGTCTTCGACACCACCCTGCGCGACGGCGCCCAGCGCGAGGGCATCAACCTCACGGTGGCCGACAAGCTGGCCATCGCCCGGCACCTGGACGAGTTCGGCGTCGGCTTCATCGAGGGCGGCTGGCCCGGCGCGAACCCCCGGGACACCGAGTTCTTCGCCCGCGCCGCCGAGGAACTGGAGCTCAGGCACGCCGTGCTGGTCGCCTTCGGCGCCACCCGCCGGGCCGGCGGCCGCGCCGCGGACGACCCGCAGCTGGCCGCGCTGGTGAACTCCGGCGCGCCGGTCGTCACCCTGGTCGCCAAGTCCCACGACCGGCACGTCGAACTCGCGCTGCGCACCACCCTGGAGGAGAACCTGGAGATGGTCCGCGACAGCGTCGCGTACCTGCGCTCCCAGGGCCGCCGGGTCTTCATCGACTGCGAGCACTTCTTCGACGGCTACCGGGCCAACCGGGAGTACGCGATCTCCGTGGTCCGCGCCGCCCACGAGGCCGGCGCCGACGTGGTGGTGCTCTGCGACACCAACGGCGGGATGCTGCCCTCCGGCGTGCGCGAGACCGTCGCCGACGTCCTGGCGGCGACCGGAGCCCGGCTCGGCATCCACGCCCAGGACGACACCGGCTGCGCCGTCGCCAACACCCTGGCCGCGGTGGACGCCGGCGCCACCCACGTCCAGTGCACCGCCAACGGCTACGGCGAGCGGGTCGGCAACGCCAACCTCTTCCCGGTGGTCGGCGCGCTGGAGCTCAAGTACGACCGCCGGGTGCTGCCGCCCGGCAGCCTCGCCGAGATGACCCGGATCTCGCACGCGATCGCCGAGCTGGTCAACCTCACCCCCTCCACCCACCAGCCCTACGTCGGCTTCTCCGCCTTCGCCCACAAGGCCGGCCTGCACGCCTCGGCGATCAAGGTCGACCCGGACCTCTACCAGCACATCGACCCGGCGACGGTCGGCAACACCATGCGGATGCTGGTCTCCGACATGGCCGGGCGCGCCTCCGTCGAGCTCAAGGGCAAGGAGCTCGGCTACGACCTCTCCGCCGACCGGGACCTCGCCGGCCGGGTGGTCGCCAAGGTCAAGGAGCAGGAGAGCCTGGGCTACACCTACGAGTCCGCCGACGCCTCCTTCGAGCTGCTGCTCCGCGACGAGGTGCGCGGGCGGCGCGAGCGCTTCTTCGCCCTGGAGTCGTGGCGGACCATCAGCGAGCAGGGCCCGGGCGGCAACGCCGGCAACGAGGCGACGGTCAAGCTCTGGGCCAAGGGCGAGCGGATGATCGCCACCGGCGAGGGCAACGGCCCGGTCGACGCGCTGGACCGCGCGCTGCGCACCGCGCTGGAGCGGATCTACCCGCAGCTGGCCAAGCTGGAGCTGGTGGACTACAAGGTCCGCATCCTGGAGGGCCAGCACGGCACCGGCTCCAAGACCCGGGTCCTGATCGACACCGCCGACGGCAGCACGACCTGGTCCACCGTCGGGGTGGCCGACAACGTGGTGGCCGCGTCCTGGCTGGCGCTGGAGGACGCCTACACCCACGGCCTGCTGCGGGCCGGCCTGGAGCCGGACGCCGAGTAGCGGGCACCGGCGGGGACGCGGTGGCGCGGCCCGTGGACCGGAGGGTCCGCGGGCCGCGCCGTGCGGCCGTGCGTCGTCGGGCGGTGCCCCTGGTTCACCGCAGGCGGGCGAGGAGGGCGTGTTCGACGAGGGTGATGAGGGCGCTCTTGG
>NZ_BAAAKJ010000252.1:6545-35941 GCF_039527695.1 Kitasatospora putterlickiae | reverse complement strand
GCGGGGCCGGGGGATGCCGGGGCGTTCCGTCGCCGGGACTGCCTGGGGGGAAGGGGGGACGAACCACATGGTCGGCGTGGCTCCTTCGCGCGGTCGGGGCGTGCCGGTGAGTACCGGCGCGGTTACACAGTGACGCTACGCCCGGCGTGCCGCATACGCACGGAATCCTCCGGATCCTCCGTCGGCTTTGGCATTTCCTTCGCAAATGCCCGCAGCGGCAGTGGTATTGGATGATCCGGGGGCTATGCGGCCGACTGCCCGGAGAGGTGCGCGCGGTACCAGGGCGCGGCGTCGGCGAGCCGGTGCAGCGGGCCGGGTCCGGGGTCGGTGCCGGCCAGCCGCCAGATCTCCTCGCTGCGGTACCAGTGGTGACGGGCCATCAGTTCGAGCTGTCGTTCGCCGAACACCCCGGGGGTCCTGCGCAGTGCGGCGGCGCAGCGCTCCCACGGCCAGTCGGCGCCGGGCACCGGCGGGAGCACGCCGTGCTCCGCGAGCGTCGCCAACAGCCCGGTGAGGGAGGCCGGTTCGGGATGGCCCGCGTGGTACACCCCGGACGGGACCGCCGCCCGGTCCGGGGCGAGGGCGAGGTCCGCGATCAGCCGGGCCAGGTCGCCCACCGCGACCAGTGAGAGCAGCGCCCCGCCGCCGTCCCAGCGGGCCGGGGCCCGGCGGAGCAGGTCGGCCAGGCAGGGCACCACCCAGCGGTCGCCGGCACCGAGCACCAGCGGCGCGCGCAGCACCACCGCCCCGGCGTCCAGCGCCGCCCGCTCGCCGGTCAGCCGGGTGCGGCTGGCCACCGAGACGGGCGCGGGCGCCACCTCGTCCACGCCGACCCCGCGGTGCGGGCCGGCGCCGTACACCGCCGAGGTGGAGAGGTGGACGATCCGGCCGACGCCGGCCCGTCCGGCCTCGGCCAGCAGCGCCCGGGTGCCGTGCACGTTGACGGCGGCGCACTCCTCCTCCGGCCCGCCGACCAGCGAGGCGAGGTGGACCAGCACGTCGGCGCCGCCGGCCGCGCCGCGCAGCGTCGCCGGGTCGGCGAGGTCCGCCGCGACCGGGACGGTCCCGGCCGGCGCGGACGAGCGGGTGAGCGCCCTGACCTCGCCGATTCCGGGCAGCGCGCGCAGCGCGGCCAGGACGGCCGAGCCGATGAAGCCGCCGGCTCCGGTCAGCAGTACGGCGGGCCGGTCGGCATCCGACCGCCCGCCGCTCTTCCCCCGTGCCCCGGTCATGCCGGCTGCTTGCCGCGCTCGCGGACGAACGCGCGCAGTTCGTCGACCACCGGTGCGGGCGCGATGCCGGGCAGCAGGAACCACCACAGCTGGACGATCCGCTCCGGCAGGTCGGCCCGCCCGGTGCGCAGGTGGGACATGATCTGCGACCCGGTGTAGGCCGCGACCAGCACCTGGGCGAGCTCCTCCAGCGCGACGCCGTCGAGCAGTTCACCGGCCCGCCGGGCCGCCTCCAGCTCGGCGCGGAACTGCTCGGCCCACATCTCGTACGGGCTGAAGTCGCGCAGTCCGAGCTGTCCCTGCTCGACGGCGAGGGTGACGCCGGCGCGCAGCAGCACGTTCTCCTGCAGCTCGTCGGCCAGGTAGAGGTTGACCCGGATGAGCTGGCGCAGCCCGTCCGGCTGCTCCGGCAGGTTCAGGTCGGAGGCCTGCTCGTCGATGACCGCCTTGGCGAGGTCCTCCTTCGACTTGAAGTGGAAGTACATCGCCCCCTGGGTGGTCCCGGCCCGGTTGATGATCTTGCTGACGCTGGACCCGCTGAAGCCGTACTCATCGAAGATCTGCGCGGCGGCCCGCAAGATGGTCTCGCGGGTGCGCACGGCTCGTTCCTGTTTGGCTCTTGCCACGAGTAGCTCCAAACTCCTCGACAAACAAAAAGAACGACCTCTATGTTATTCGCCATGGGGCCCGGCGTACACACCGGAGCGCCGATCTTTCACCTTGCCTGTGGCCACTCTGGGGGAGTGCATCCATGTTTCGCACAGACCACAGCACCACCATGCCCGACACCGTTGACGCGCCCATGACCGCCGCACCTGCGGCGCCCGCCACCGTGCCCAAGGAGTACGTGCACAAGCGGGCGGCCGAGGAGGTGCTGCTGACCGGCTGGGAGCAACTGGCCGAGGACTCCTACCGGATCACCGCGCGGTGGCCGCGCGACCACCGCGCCTACGGCGTGCGCAACGGCCACCACGACCCGATGCTCCTGGTGGAGACGATCCGTCAGACCTTCCCGCTGCTCTCGCACGTGGCGTTCGACATCCCGGTCGGCCACCAGCTGATCTGGGACCACTTCAGCTACGCGCTGATCCCGGGGGGCCTGTGGGCCGGCGCACGCGACACGGTCCCGCGGCAGCGCGGCGCCGCCGCCGACGACGAGGTGCGGATCGACGCCGTCTGCCAGGACGTGGTCCGCCGCGGCAACCGGGTGGCCGCGCTGACGCTCGCCTACGTGGTCAGCCGGGACGGCGAGCCGATCGCCACCGCGCAGACCCGCTTCACCGTCCAGACCCCGGCGATCTACCGCCGCCTGCGCGCCGGCAAGGGCGACCCCGCCGCGATGATGGCCGCCGCCGTCCCGCTGCCCGCGCCGATCCCGGTCGCCCGCGCCGGCCGCGCCGCGCCCCGCGAGGTCGCGCTCTCCGCCACCGACCGCGCCCGGCGCTGGCAGCTGCGGGTCGACACCCACCACCCGGTCCACTTCGACCACCCGGTCGACCACGCCCCCGGCTCACTGCTCCTGGACGCCGCCCGGCAGGCCGCGCAGGCGCTCCACCACCAGACGCCGGTGATGGCCGTCGCCATGGAGTGCGACTTCACCCGCTACGTCGAACTGGACGAGCCCTGCCTGGTCGAGGTGACCCAGCTCCCGCGCGACCCCGCCCGCCGCGACCGCGTCGGCGTGGTCCTCCAACAGGGCACGGGCGACCCCTCCTGCACGATCATCGTCACCGTGGCCCCGCTCACCACGGCCTGACGCCCCCCAGGGGCCCGCCGCCCGCCCCCTCCCCCCGGCGGGCCCCCAGGTGGAGATCCTGTCCTGATCGCTCTCATCAAGCGGCTAAGCACATCAACAAATAATCGGGTGATGCGCAAAGCGTTCTAGGCTCGGCTCGGATCCGAGGAGGGGACGTTGTCGATCAACATCCGAGAGCTGACCGATGCTTCAGCGGTCATCAAGGCGATCGCCGAGTACGACGAACTGGGCCGGCGGGCCTTCCTCACCCGGTACGGGTACGGAAAGGCTGACCAGTACCACGTTCAGTACAGTGACCGGCTCTACGGGGCGAAGGCCCTCGCCGGCGCGGCCTACGGCTTCCAGCACCCGATGACCGGCGCGCCCAGGAACACCCAGTTCAGCGGCGGCGAGGCTCATGCCAACGCTGTCCTGCGAGCGCTCGGGTTCACGGTGCTGAACGGGCGTCCGGGCACGGTTGACGGTGAGCGCGACTGGCGGCAGAACATCTGGAAGCACCTCGTCGCCTGCCGCGACGCCGACGGATTGGTGACCGCGGACGACCTTCGGGCCGTCGGTGCTGACGGTGGCCGGCAAGGGATCTGGGTCGACAAGGGCCGCACCAGGCTCATCCGCCCCGATGGCTTGGCTGTCAGCCTCAAGCACACCGGGACGGACTACCCGGACGCGGTCAACGAGGAGAGCGCGCTCCACCACTACCCCACCACCGGCCGGCGAGGACAGGACGAGGCGGAGGTGGCGGCGACCAAGTCCGCGGCCGAGCTCAGGCTTCCCGTCTTCGTGATCTCGGAACGGGGAGACCTGCGGTCGGTCACGCTCGCATGGGTAACTGGTTGGGAGGACAGGAGCAAGCAGTTCCTCGTGACCTTCAGCCCCGAAGCGCCGGCTCGTCTCCTCGACACCGATCACTCTGACGACCGGCCTTTCGAGCTCGAAGGCAACCGCCGTGGTCGGCGGGCGGGAACGGTGGCCACCCGACCTGACCAGGCACGGTTCAAGATGGAGATCCTCCACCGCTACGGGCCGAGCTGTCCGTTGTCGGGCATCGAGGTCGCCGAAATGATCGAGGCCGCACACCTGCGTCCGCACGGTGACAACGGAACCTCCGACGCACGCAACGGTCTGCCCCTCAACGCGGCACTCCACCGCGCTTTCGATGCCCACCTCTTCGCCATCCACCCGGAGACCCTGGAGATACTCGTCCGCCCCCAAGGCCCCACCCTGGCCCAGCTGGGCATCACCAAGACCCACCTGAGCGGCTTGGAGAGATACCCGCATCCCGTAGCCCTGGCCTGGCGGTACGAGAAGTGGCTGGAGAAGAACAAGCTCGCACAGCGCTCGGCGGTTCCCGGCTCGGCCTGCTGATCCCGGGGGGAGGGCGACGGCCTGCACCCGCGGTGTGGGCCATCGCCCTCTCTGCCGGCGGCCGAGGAGACCCGCCCGATGCGCCCAGAGCGCCGGGAGCGATCACGGCTGCCGGACGCTGAGGCCCAGTCACTCAGTCAGACACGCACAACGCCAGAGGGCCTACCGGATTTCTCCGATAGGCCCTCTGGACTGGGTCGGGGTGGCGGGATTTGAACCCACGGCCTCTTCGTCCCGAAGCAGCGCATGTTCCCATCCGACGTGGGCAGGAAGTCCTGTTGACCTGCACAGACAGTCCGTGCGTGTCCGCAGTCGTCCGCCAGTATTCGGGGCTGTTGTAACGCAGCTAGACACTCAGCACTTCAGATGGTCTCAAGCACCGACTGGCATCAGACCTGACTGTGGAGACAGTGGCGCGCCGCGTCGTTGGCCTTTGAGCATGACCTCAGAAGCGCCTCAGTTGGTTAAAGAACAACGCTGATGTCCAAAGGCCACGGGCCTCGACAATCAAGGCTTTGGTCATGAACCTGCACTCGTCGGCAGGAGGGTGGCTGGTTCCCGTTCGAGTCCGGAACGCGAGAGCCAGCAGCTACGGCTCACCGCATCGCGGCAAGCGCCGTGAGACGCCAGCTGAGGTCCTGCAGGAAGTAACCAGCGCAAAATGGGACGAATAGCGACAATATGGTCTTATAAAGATAGCTGCCAGCGAAACATGCGCGATCATGGGAGGATGCTCCGCATGGCTGTGCAGGATGACAAGCGTGAGCGGCAGATGCGCGACCGATTCAACCTCAAGGTGGACGAGGGTCGGAAGCGCGACGGGATCGATGCATATCTGAAGATAGATAACCGGATTGTAAACTTCGAATTGAAATCGACGACCAGCGGTTCTGTCTCGACGGTTCGCGATTTCGGTGCGGAGCATATCAAGAAGTGGCGTGATCTGCACTGGATTATTGCCGTATACGACAAGAGAGGCGAAGACATTATCCAGTGCCACTATGCCTCGCCTCGGGACATGCTGCCATGGATCGAAAAGAAGCGGCAGTACGTGCTTCCAGACTTGATTCTCGGCAAGGATATCCCGGGATTCGTCTCTCCGGAAATGATCAAGAGCATATTCGACGGGAAAAGTGAACCCTTCTCCTATAAAGATGCCAAGTGGCTCATGAAGAATCAGTGGAGCAGGGATCGATACCTGGCGGAAGCTGATATGGGAAGAGGCTATTCACTAATGAAAATGACCGAGATCCTGGAGGAGCGCTGCTCGTACCTGATGGCGCGCGGATCGACCCTTAACAATCCACATATCGAGAAGAGTTTCGTTGCGAAGCTCCCCCTCTTGGACGAGGAGGAGCCGGCGCACGACCTCCGGGAGCTTGTGCGGAACTATTTTGCGACCGCAGCCGAGACTGACGAGGCGACCGCGTAAGCGAGGGGCGGCGGCACAGCATTCCCAATCTGTCCAAGTGCCATGTATGTGGCGCCCTGGAAGGGCCAGTCTTCAGGGAATCCTTGAATGAGTGCGACATCAGGGACAGAAAGTCTGAAGTGTCCATTCTTGGCTACAAATGCGCGCGCCTGTTCTCGTGTTGCCGCCACTCCATTCGGCCAGATTTCCATAGCTTCAAATCGCCTCTGTGCGGCGACGCTGTTCAGGATGGAGGTCGTGTGTCGCGGACCGGTAAGTGCGCTACGAATGGTGGGTGACAAGTCATCGACCCCGATGTCTGCCAGCCCAAGAGCCTCCCTGAGGCCCATGCATCGCTCTGTTCCGGAGTCGAGTTGACGCTCTCCCCAGAAGTGTGTTGGCGTCGGGGGGGACCAGCGCGCGGCGGCCTTTTTTGTGCGGAATCCGACGAAGAAGACCCTTCGCCGCACCTGCGGAACGCCAAAGTCGCTCGCTTCAAGAATCACGGGGGTGATGTGGTAGTTCTTTGAGAGCGGCTCTATAATGCTGGTGTTTACATAATTGGAGAACTTGGCGCTGGCTAGGGCCGGAACATTTTCGCCAATAAATGCAATCGGCTTGATTGCTTGCACGGCTTCGACGAACTTTGGCCACATGTCCCGTTCGTCCAGATGGCCTTTTTGGCGACCTGCATTCGAAAAAGGCTGGCACGGTGGGCCGCCATGAATAATGTCGACTTCGCCCTTCCACTGGCGGAAATCGACGTTTCTGACATCACCTCCTTCCCCACCGAACACCTTCCACTCCGGGCGGGCGGCGGAGATCGTTGCAGTAGCGTCATTCATAATCTCATATGACGCCACATGCTCAAATCCGGCTCGATCAAACCCCAGGTCGAGCCCCCCGCCGCCACTGAACAGAGAGAGGGTTCGCAGCCCGTTTCGCCTCACCTGCGGCATCAGTTTGAGCGGATCCAAGCGAGGGATGTTGATTTCGTGGATGGGGGCAGGCCCATTGCCGCTCAGTGCCGATTCTCGGGCGCGTCGTGACTCTTGTGACATCTTTCGGTAACGCTCGCGCTCTGATTCCGTCAGGGCGCGCGGCTGATGGAAAGGAGATGTCGACGGGATACGGCTGGGAACCACGGGGTCAGCCCCGCGCTTATCCTCCAGGGCTTCGCCGAAGAGTTGCGACTGTTGGACGGTGTGCTTGGGCATAGGGGGAAGCTTACGAGACTGGCGGGGCTCTTGTCAGCTGGGTATGCAGACCGCCACTCTGCGTTGCTGCGGCGACGCCCTGCATGCTGCCGGGATCACGCATCGTGCATCTGTAGTCCCTGGTTGCGTGAGGCAGCGTCTGCGCCTCGCCCTCAGTAGCTGCGGCGCCCAGACGCTCCTGGACTCTGGTTGCGCACCGGGAGCATGGGGGTGGCTAGCTGCCCCGACCTCCAAACCTCCTGGGTTGGTCAGTCTCTATGGCTTTCCCTGTCTCGGCTGCCTCGGCTCTCTCTGGTTCCTCGTCCAACTGGCACGACCGCATGCGGGCGGCGGAGCGGTTTTGGCCGGTGTCCTGTCTGGTCTGGGGTCGAGCATGATCGGGGGGCCGTAAGCTGTTGCGACTCGGTCAGGGCTCTTTGGGCCTGACCGCAATTTGGCCGAGTGGCCCCCCGGTCTTGCTCGACGCGGGTCCCGGTCCTGGCAGGTGGGTAAAACCGCGGAGCCGCCCGTCACCAGCCACGACCGGTAGTGGCCTCAACCCGCCCCATCGCCGTCGGCCGCCGTGCGCGGGGCGCAAGACAGGAGCGGCGGCGAGCGGCTGGGCCGCGCGCTGGCGCGCCGTGCGCGCCCTGAACCCGTAGAGAAGATTTTTACGCACTCCTCTCCATCGCCTCCTCACCCCTCTCAGCCCTTTACCCCTTGCACGTCGCCTGCTGCTCGGCCCGCCGGTCTCCGCCTATGATCGGCAGGCTCTGAACTGACGGTTCTTCACCATCCCGCGCGGGGGCTATGGATACGATCACCCAGCTTGTGACCATCGCGGCCGTGGTGCTGGGTGGGCTGACGACGTACCTGACGAACAACTTGATGGAGCGGAGCAGGCGCAAGGACGGTCTTCGGCTCCGGTGGGATGAGAAGAAGCTCGACGCCTATGCCGACTACGTCGGGCGGGTTCGGACCTCGATCCACCTTGCGGTTCTCCTGTACGAGGTGCGCGAGGAGATCCGGCTGATGCCACGTACCGAGCACGAGTTGGCGATGGAACTGACCGAGGCCGGCGGCGCCCAGGCCATGGCCTTCGAGCGAGTCATGCTGCTCGCCGGCGACGAGGTGATCGAGGCGGCCCACGCCATTCAGGAGAACCTCGCCGCGATCGGCTGGCAGGCCCGCGGCATCGTCGACGGTACTCTCGCGGACTGGCGGGCACTGCACACCGAGGCGTTCAAGGCGATCAACCGGTTCCACGAATCAGCCCGCGCGGACCTGGGTGTCCGGGGCCGGTTCGAGGGAGAGCACCACACCGCCCGCGGGCTTCTGCTCCCTGGCGCCCGGAACTCGGATGGGGCTTCCGACCGGCCCTGAGCCGGGCAACGAGACGGCCCCGACGCTCGCGCTGCCGGGGCCGGTCTCGTCGAGTCGCGCTCAGCCGGCGTCGAGCCGCCAGGTCTCCAGCGCCAGGAGCGATTCCGCCCGCGCCTGGATGACGGCCATCCGCGCCGCTCGTTCGGTCTCCTGGCTGTGCGCCGCCTGGTGCGTGCTCTGCCCCGGCCACTTCCGGTACAGAAGCCCGGTCTCCTCGACGAACCACCCGCGGCTCACCGCGTTGAGCGCCAGCAGCAGCCCGGTGTCCTCGGATGCAGGCAGAGCCATCCACCCGCCCAGCGCGAGCAGCAGGTCCCGCCGGACGCACAGGGTCGCCGGATGCACCTGGGCGCGGAAGTCGTGGGCCTTCCAGTGGGCCAGCACCTCGCCGCGCTCGATCGACCCGGTCGGCGGGTCCTGATCGAAGCCGACTGTGCTGCCGTCCGGGAGAAGATCGAGCACTCGCGACGTCGTCCACGCCACGTCCGGCCGCTCACTGAGGACGGCAACGTCCCGGGCCAGTGTTCCCGGCGGAAGCATGTCGTCGGCGTCCAGCACCTTCACGAACTCTCCGGCCGCCCGGGAGAGGCCCATCGTCCGCGCCATGCCCGCACGCCCGTGTCTGCCCTGTCCGAAGCTGATCCGCGCATCGTCCGGGACGTGAGGGGCAACGTCGTCCGTCTCGCTGTCCTCCTGGATCACCCACTGCCAGTCCCACCCGTCCGGGAGATCCTGCTCAAGCAGCGACTTGTAGGCGTCCGCCAGGTACTCGGCGCTCGGGCCGTGGACGGCCGTGATGACGGTTACGAGCCTGGCCATGCTCACCACCTGCTCAGCTGGGTCGTGTAGACCATTTCGGCGCGGTCGCCCGGCAGCGTCACATCGGCGACCTCCACCACACGATCCGTCGTGTCGATACAAGTCTTCCGGAGAACGATCACCGCCACACCCACCGGAAGTCCAAGTTCCTCGATCTCCTCCGGCGTCGGGGGCCGGGCCCGGAAGGTCTCCACGATGCGGTCCAGCTCGATGCCGACCGTGTACAGCTGGTTCTGCGTTCCGCCGGGCCAGGGCTCCTGGTCGTCCCGGAGAAGGTTTGGGTTCCTGGCGATCATGTCGAGCACCAGGTAGGACCGGGAGACGTTGAACGGCGTGCGCTCGCCGTTGCGGCGGGTCCGATAGGTGCGCTCCAGCAGCATCGTGCCCTCAGGAACGCCGAACGCTGCGGCCAGATCGGCATCCGCCGGCTGCTGGGTGTACTCGGCGGAGAACACGAGATCGTTCACCGTCAGCCCGGTGTCGTGCTCGGTGGCACCTGTCTTCAGCCGCTCTTCCCTGGACTGGCGGGCGCGGTCCTTCTCCCACTGGTGTCGCAGGTTGTCCCGCTTGGCTGGGGTCGGCTGCTGGCGGACGAACGTTCCGCGACCGTGCTGCTTCTCCACCAGCCCTTCGGCCTGGAGCACTCCGACACCCTGGCGGACGGTCGGCACGCTCACGCCGTACTCGGTGGCGAGCGCGGGTTCCGTGGGAAGCCGGTCGCCCGGCGCCAGCTCGCCGGCGCCGATCCGGCGCCTGAGATCGGTCGCGATGCGCTCGTACTGGTTGGCCATGGTGCAGGTCACCGTCCTGTCGTGGTCTCGGGCCCATCCTAAGTCTTAAAGAGGTGTTGACGACTAGCTGATGACCGGTCATAGTCATCACCACGGCAACTCTTAATGAGGACTTGAAGACAAGACCTCAAGAGGTGCTGCGGATGCCCGGCATTTGCCGTGGTGAGACTGCCCGGAGGTTGATCGCTTCCCTCAGGGCCAGACGAAGGAGCCCAGCTCATGCGCTTCATCCCCGTCGACACGACCGGCGCGCTGGTGATGGTCGCCCAGCCGCCCCGCCCGAAGCTGAAGAACCGCCAGACCGGCGAGATGGCCATGGACGCCGAGACCGGTGCGCCGCTGGTCACCCTGGACGTCACGTTCGTCGCCAACGGCGAGGCCGACATCCTGTCCCTCACCGTCCCGCAGCCGGGCATCCCGGAGGGGCTGGCGCCCGGCATGCTGGTCAGCCTCACCCGGTTGATTGCCCGGCCGTGGGAGAACGAGTTCAACGGTCAGCGTCGCTCCGGCATCGCCTTCCGGGCCGACGCCGTGACCGTCACGGCCGCGCCGTCCCTCGCCGGCACGAGCGCCTGACCGCCATGGACGCGCTGACGACGACACTCCTGGAACTGGGCGCCCCGGCTGCAGCCCTCGGCTCCGGCGCCCTCTACGCCCGGGCCAGGATGCCCCGCACCTACTGGTCGACCATCGGCTTCCCGCTCACGGTCCACCGCATCCGACGCGACTACGAGGCCGTGATGGAGTCGTGCGGCCTCACCGTGGACCCCTCGTTCTGGCGGGCCATGGCGTCCTCGGCCGCCAACCGCCCGGCTCGGCCGGCGATGCCGCAGATCCGCAGGATCACCGCCAGCTCGACCGGCATGCGCATCCGGCTCCGTCTCGCCCGGGGCCAGGAGACGGCCGACGTACTGAACGCCACCGAGAAGCTGCGGCACGCCTGGGGCGTCCACGCGGTCTACGCCTCCGAGGTCAAGCCCGGCATCGTGGACCTGCGGGTGGTCGGCTTCGACGTGCTCCGCGACGTCCGGATGCCGCGCCGGGCCGGCGCCAAGTCCGCCGGCCTCCTGCGGGTTCCGGTCGCGCTGCGCGCCGACGGCACCGTCCACCACCGCGACTACCGGCAGGTCCCCAACGGGCTCGACCTGGGCGCCAACCAGTCTGGCAAGTCGATGTTCACCCGGAACCTGGTGCACGGCCTGGCCGCTCAGCCGGTCGCGCTCGTCGGGATCGACTGCAAGCGCGGTGTCGAGCAGCGTCCGTTCGCCCCGCGGCTGTCTGCGCTGGCGACCGACCAGGCCGAGGCGCTGGGCCTGCTGCTCGCGCTGCTCGTCGAGATGGACGACCGGTACGACCTGATCCGCGCTCACCAGGGTGTGCCCGGGGCGGTCGCTGCCGAAGACCTCACCTCGGACATCTGGGGTCTGCCCGAGAAGCTGCGGCCGGTGCCGATCGTCGTGCTGATCGACGAGATCGCCGAGCTGTTCCTGGTGGCGAGCAAGGTCGATGAGGAACGCCGGAACCAGGCCGTCACCGCGCTCATCCGCCTGGCTCAGCTCGCCCGCGCCGCCGGCATCTACCTGGAGATCGCGGGCCAGCGCTTCGGCTCCGAGCTGGGCAAGGGCGCGACCCTGCTCCGCTCGCAGCTCACCGGCCGCACGGTCCACCGGGTCAACGACCTGGAGACGGCCCGGATGGGGCTCGGGGACATCTCCGAAGTCGCCATGCTCGCCGCCACCCGGATCAGCCCCGACATGCCCGGTACGGCCGTCGCCGGCGACACCTCCGGCCGCTGGTACGAGATCCGCACGCCCTACCGCTCGTTGGCCGACGTCGCCGAGCGCTGCGCCGAGTTCGCGCACCTGACGCCGGAGCTGCCCCGCCTCGCGGCGTTCCGCCCGACGGCCCCGGCCGGTCAGCTCATCCCGGCGGACATCCCGCCCGTGCCCTCGGCGCCGCCGGTCTTCGCGCCGGCCCCGGCCGCCGAGTAGCGCCCTCTTCCTCCGGTCGGCGCGCCGCCTCGCGCCAAGTCCCTACCACCTCCATGCCTTGACACCTGAGGAGTTCACCGTGTCCCGCAAGCCCTCCGACGCCGAACTCGGCGCCGTCATCGGCAGCCTCCTGGCCAGCCGGAACGGGGCCGACATCGGCCCGCTGCTCGCCGAGAAGGCCGACCAGTTGGAGCGCATCGCCAAGGCCAACCCCGACGACCGCGACGCCGCCGCCCTCGCCCGCGAGGCGCGCGCCGCCGCCAACCGCGCCAAGCGCAACGGCCGGTGATCCGGATGGCCACCCGCAAGCGCCAGACGGCGCCCACGCCCGTGCCCTGCCAGCCCTGCGCGGGCACCGGTCAGACCGCCGTCACCGTCTTCGCCGGCCGTGGCGCCCGTCGTCGCAAGGTCGCCGAGCAGGAGGCCACGTGCCTGGACTGCCTCGGCACCGGAAGCACGCCGGAGGCCGTCAAGTGATCGAGATCCGCGTGATCTGCGACGTGAACGACGTGCACCTCGTCGTCGCCGACCTGGCCCGCTTCTGGACCGTGCACGACGTCAAGGAACACCCCGCCCGCGATGCCGGTCAGCGCCGTCTCTACGTCACCGCGTGCCGTCGTCCGCGCTGCCCGCACCTGAACACCGCCGGGTGACCGCTGTGCGCCGACTCCCCAAGCTGGACGCCGTACTGGCGCAAGCGGTGATCGCCGCCGCGCTCTCCTTCGCCCACCTGCACGACCTCGCCGAGGCCGCCGGCCAGGCCGGTTGGAAGTCCTGGGCCTACCCGGTCTCGGTGGACCTCCTGCTGGTCGCCGCCTGGCGCCGACTCCGCTCCGGGGCCTCTGTACGGCTCGCCTGGGTCTGGTTCGTCATCGCGCTGGCCGCCTCGCTCGGCGCCAACGTCGGCACGGCCGGGCTCCTCGACCTCGCCGACGCACCGGCCTGGCTCCGAGTGCTCGTCGCCGGGTGGCCCGCCGCCGCGTTCCTCGGCGGCACCTTGCTGGCTCACTCGACGACCGAACCGGCCCCGGAATCCGAGATCGTCCCGGCCGAAGACGAGTCGGACGACGTCCAGCCCGACGAACCGCTGTACGCCCCGGCCGATGAGTCCCTTCCCGAACCTCCGCCGGCGCTCCCGGCGCCCGCCGTTCCGGAGATCGCGCCAGCACCGGTCCCGGAGCCGGCTCCCGCACCGCCCTTGCCGCCGCTCCCGACGCCCGCGGCTCCCACCGCGAGTCCGCAGGTTCCGGCCTTCCTTCTCGAACACGCCCGCAAGGTCGCCGACGGCCACCGCGCCCGCACCGGCAGCCCGATCGACGCCGCCACGCTCCGCGCTCAGCTCGGCGTCCGAGACCCGCTCGCCTCGGCACTCGCCGCCGAACTCGCCTGAAAGGCAAGCCAGATGAACCTCTCGCTGCCCCTCCTCCCGATCCTCGCGCTCGCCGCCTGGTTCATCGTCCGCAACCTCCGCCTCCGCTGGTGGGCCGTCGCCGCGCTCGTCCTGCTCGGCTTCTACCTCGCCGGCTCGTCCGCCGCCCCGCTGATCGACAAGACCACCCGCGACGGCGTCGCCGTCATCAACCAGACCGGCACCAAGTAGCCGGACAGATAGGAGAGTTACCCGTGAACGGCACGCTCCTGGGCCTCCCGCCGCTCGTCACGGCCGACGGCGCCGCCTTGGTCGCCGAGATCGAGGCGTACATGGCCACGCTGCCCGCCCCGGCGCGCATCCCGGTCCCGTTCGTCTCGCCGCTCGGCTCGACGGTCCAGGCCTGGAACGCCGGCTACCCGCTCCCGCAGCCCACCCGGCTCGACCGGCTCACCCGTCGTCCGGCCCGCCCGGCCCCGGTGAGCGCCGCCGACCACCTGCGGCTCACCTCGCGGTACATCGGCGCCTTCGGCTGGCTCCAGGGCGCCATGTGGGACTCCGCCGGCCGTGTCTGCCTCCTCGGTGCCCAGGCCGCCGTCCTCGTCCACGGCTACGGCACCCCGGCCACCGTCACCACCGCTCGGGTGCAGGTCATGGAAGTCCTCCACGCCACCGGCCGCCCGGTGAACTCCCCGGACGAGTACAACGACCGCCCCACCACCCGTCAGGCCGACATCCACCACCTCCTCGACCGCGCCGCCGCCCGCGCCCAGTCGCTCGGCCTCTGACCAGCCAACCCGGAACGGCCTTCACGCCGCCAAGCATCCAGCCGTCCCGGGCGACAGCAACCCCACCACCCCGCCCATCACGAAGGACCGCTCATGGATCTGCCCACGATCTTTGCCGCCGGTGCACCGCTGATCGGATGGACCACCCACGGCCTGCTGCTCAACCGCCGCCTGGCCACCGCCCGCCGCGACCCGCTCACCGGCCTGCACACCCGAGACGGCTTCACCGCCCGCGCCGAACGCCTCATCCAGCGCCACCCCGACCGCGCCTCGGTGCTGCTGATCGACCTGGACCACTTCAAGGCCGTCAACGACACCCACGGCCACGCCGCCGGTGACGCCGTCCTCGCCGCCACTGCCGTGCGTCTGTCCGCCTGGTGCGGCCACTCCGGCATCGCCGCCCGGCTCGGCGGGGACGAGTTCGCCGCTGTGGTCCTGGACGGCCCCGACCGCGCCCGCGACCTCTTCGAAGCCCTTCACCAGCCGGTCACGCACGCCGGCCTGGTCGTCCCGGTTTCCGCCTCGATCGGCCTGTGCGCCGTCGCCGCGCTGCCGGTGATCTCGCTGACGGACGCGCTCGCCGCCGCCGACCGGGCCATGTACGCGCACAAGTCCGGCGGCCGGCTCGCCCGCCGCCGCTGACCTCAGAACCAGCCCCGGGGTGGCTTCACGCCGCCAAGCATCCGCCGCCCCGGGGCCGCAACCCCTTCCCGAACCGAAGCCCACGAAGGAGAGCACCATCATGCCCCAGCACAACCACGCCCCGGCCCGGATCTGCCCGAACTGCTCCGGCTTCGCCGCCGTCGCCATCGCCACCGGCGTCCGCCTCCGCGACGGCTCCCGCGCCACCGTCCCGGTCAACTGCCCGACCTGCCACGGGGCCGGCATCGTCACCCGGCCGGCCGCCGTCGCCACCGCCAAGGCCGTCTGACATGGCCCTCCTCGACTGGCGCGACTCCCGCCACTGGTCACCGCAGCCCGCCCCCTGCGGAGTCTGCCAGAAGCCCACCAACCTCCGCTCCGACCGAGGCAGGCCCGCCCACAAGGTCTGCGCCGAGAAGTGGATCGAGCAGCACCCCAAGCCCACCGGCCAGTCCTGACCAGCCCGGCCCCGGGACCGGTGCCGCTGGTCCGTCCCGGGGCCTCCCCACCAAAGGGAGGAACCGCCTTGAACCGCCACATCATCGACCTGTTCGCTGGCCCCGGCGGCTGGTCCGAGGGCCTGCGCCGACTCGGCCACACCGACATCGGATTCGAGATCGACGCCGCCGCCTGCGCCACCCGTACCGCTGCCGGTCATCACACCATCCGCACCGACGTCGCCACCTACCCGACCGCCCCGCTCGTCGGCAAGGTCTCCGGCCTCATCGCCTCGCCGCCCTGCCAGACCTTCAGCGCCGCCGGGCTGCGTGCCGGAAACGACGACATCGCGCTCTGCCACCAGGCGCTCGACGACCTCACCGCCGGCCGCGACACCAGGTCCGCCCTGCACTCCGCCTGCGCCGACCCGCGCTCGCTCCTGGCCGTCGAACCCCTGCGCTACGCCTTCGACACCCGCCCGGACTGGATCGCCTTGGAGGAAGTCCCTGCGGTGGAACCCCTCTTCGACCACATCGCCCGCATCCTGCGCGGACTTGGCTACTCGACCTGGGTCGGCGTCCTCAACGCCGCCGACTACGGCGTGCCCCAGACCCGCCGCCGGGCGTTCCTTCTGGCTTCCGCCGTCTGCCCGGTCACGCCGCCCGGTCCCACCCACGCCGCCACCGCCGAACCGGAGAGCCTCTTCGGCCCCGGGCGCTCCCCTTGGGTAACCATGGCCAACGCTCTCCACCTGCCCGTCGGCGACGTCATCACCCGCGGCGAACACCACGGCGGCGGCAACCGCTTCGCCACGACCGGACCCTCGTGGGCGCTGACGGCTCGCGCCCGCTCCTGGACCCTGCGCATGGGCAACCGTCGGCACCGTCCACCCGGCCGATGACCCTGCGCTCGGCTCGCCCCTGGACCCGGACTCGTACGACTACGACGGCGCCGTCCTGTGGAACGCCCACGCGGGCAAGATCTGGGCCCGCTTCTCGATCCTGCTCCGCCGGGAAGTCGCCAAGCGCGCCGGGCTGACGCAGCGGGAGTTCAAGGACTTTGCTCGGATCTCGTTCGGCAAGGTCGCCGAGTACCAGAAGCGCGGCGCGATCCACTTCCACGCCGTCATCCGCCTCGACGGCCCCGAGGGCGGCGACACGCCCCCGCCCTCCTGGGCCTCCGCCGAGCTGCTGACCGACGCCATCCTCGCCGCCGCCCGCCGCACCGACATTCCCGGTCCGGGCCTCGACGGCCGACAGCTCCGCTTTGCCTTCGGCCGCCAGCTCGACGTCCGCACCATCCGCGGCGTCGACTTCACCGGTGCCCCCCAGATCACGGACCGCGCCGTCGCCGCCTACATCGCCAAGTACGCCACCAAGGGAGCCGAGACCGCCACCGGCACGCTCGACCGCCCCGTGCGCCTGCTCGCCGAGATCGCCCAGCACGACATCCCCGAACACGCCCGCCGGCTCATCCGCACCTGCTGGAACCTTGGCGCCCGTCCCGAACTCGCCGAACTCCGCCTCCGCGCCTGGGCTCACATGCTCGGCTTCCGGGGCCATTTCTCCACCAAGACCCGCAGGTACTCGACCACCCTGGGCGCCCTCCGCGACGCCCGCACTGCCTGGCGCCGTGCCCAGACCCTCGAACGCCTCCACGGCCCGGACGCCCCGGTCGCCGACGACACCACCCTCGTCCTCGCCCACTGGGTCTTCGCCGGCCTTGGCCTCACCCGTGGTGAACAGTGGCTCGCCGCCGCCGTCCAACCCGCGCCCGGCACGGAAGGAGAACCGACCCGTGGCTGACGTGATGACCAGACCCGCCCTCTACCGGGTGGCGGACGCCGTGGAAGTCCTCAACCTGAGCCGGACGGTCATCTACGACCTCATCCGCACCGGCCGCCTCCGGACGGTCAAAGAGGGCCGTTCGCGCCTCATCCCCGCCTCGGCCATCGCCGACTACGTCGCGCTGCTGGAGCGCGAAGCGAGGGGCCGACGTTGACCAAGCGCCGCAGCAGGGGAGACGGTGGCCTCCACTGGGACGAGAAGCGACAGCGCTGGATCGCGACGGCCAACCTCGGCTTCGACCCGAGCGGCAAGCGCATCACCAAGCGCGGGAGCGGCAAGACCAAGACCGAGGCGAAGAACAAGCTCAAAGAGGTCCTGCGAGACTTCGAGGACGGCTTGGCCATCGCGCCCACGAACTACACGGTGGCGAACGCGGTGAACGACTGGCTCGCCTTCGGCCTCGCCGGCCGGGACGAGAAGACTGTGGAGACCAGCGGGATCATCTGCCGCAACCACGTCATCCCGGCTCTCGGCGCACGCAAGCTCCGGGACCTCAGCGCGGAGGACGTGGACCGCTGGCTGGCGGACAAGGCGAAGAGTCTCAGCACCCGCACCCTCCAGAGCCTCCATTCCTGCCTGAACCGGGCGGTCAAGCGCGCCATGGCCCGGGACAAGGTCAAGCGCAACGTCGTCGAACTCTGCTCGGTCCCCACCGGGCAGCCGGGCCGGCCGTCGAAGTCGCTGACCTTCGCTCAGGCTGAGGCCGTGTTGAAGGCGGCCGAAAGGACCTCGATGCACGCCTACATCGTCGTGTCCCTCCTCACCGGCGCCCGGACGGAGGAGCTGCGCGCGCTCACCTGGGACCACGTCTTCCTCAAGGGCCAGCCCGCGGCCACCCCGCCGGTCCCGCCGTACATGGCCGTGTGGCGCTCGGTCCGCGCGTCGGGCGACACCAAGACCCAGAAGTCCCGCCGCACGATCGCGCTGCCTGCCCGCTGCGTCGAAGCTCTCTGGGACCACTGGGTGGATCAAGGCTGGGACCGGCTCGCCGTCGGCGACAAGTGGGAGGAGAACAACCTGGTCTTCCATTCGGCCGTCGGCACAGAGCTGGATCCCTCCCACGTCCGCCGGGCGTTCCGGGCCGCCATCGGCACGGCGGAAGGGATCAACGCCGCCGACTGGACCCCTCGTGAGCTACGCCACAGCTTCGTGTCCCTGCTCTCGGACAGCGGCGTGCCCCTGGAAGAGATCTCCCGCCTGGTCGGCCACTCCAGCACGGCGGTCACCGAAGAGGTCTACCGCCACCAGATCCGTCCGGTGATCCAGACGGGCGCCACGGTCATGGATGACCTGTTCGCTCAGGACCCTGAGGCTTAGTCACTCAGTTAGACACGCACAACGCCAGAGGGCCTACCGGATTTCTCCGATAGGCCCTCTGGACTGGGTCGGGGTGGCGGGATTTGAACCCACGGCCTCTTCGTCCCGAACGAAGCGCGCTACCAAGCTGCGCCACACCCCGGTCTTTCTGTTTGTCGCTCCGTCTCCTTCGCGACGAGTAGAACTCTACCGGACGCTCGCCGAGAGACGAAATCCGGTTTCTCGGCGAGCGGGGTGGGAGGGTCAGCGGGGGGTGAGGGTGAGGAGGGTGGCTTCGGGGGGGCAGGCGAAGCGGACGGGGGTGTAGCGGTTGGTGCCGCAGCCGGCCGAGACGTGGAGGTAGGAGCGGCTGCCGCCGGCCTGGTGGGTGGAGAGGCCCTTGACCCGCTTGGCGTCGAGGTCGCAGTTGGTGACCAGGGCGCCGTAGAAGGGGACGCAGAGCTGGCCGCCGTGGGTGTGGCCGGCGAGGATCAGCGGGTAGCGGTCGGCGGCGAAGGCGTCGAGGACGCGGAGGTAGGGGGCGTGCACGACGGCGAGGGAGAGGTCGGCGTCGGCGGAGGGGCCGCCGGCGACCTCGCTGTAGCGGTCGCGCCGGATGTGCGGGTCGTCCAGGCCGGTGAACTCCAGGTCGAGGCCGGCGACGGTGAGGCGGCCCCGGGTATTGGTGAGGTCGAGCCAGCCGGCCGCGTCGAAGCCGTCGCGCAGCTTCTCCCACGGGTTGTGGACGGCGCCGGAGATGCCGCGCGAGGCGGTGCCGTCGGGGTTGTTCATGCCGTGGACGCCGCTGCGCATGGCCTGGAGGTAGCGGGCCGGGTTCTTGCGGGCGGGACCGTAGTAGTCGTTGGACCCGAAGACGTAGACGCCCGGGAACTCCATCAGCGGCCCGAGCGAGTCCAGGACGGCCGGGACGCCGAGCGGGTCGGAGAGGTTGTCGCCGGTGTTGACCACCAGGTCGGGGCGCAGGCCGGCGAGGCTCCGCAGCCAGCGCTGCTTCTTGCCCTGGTTGCTCACCATGTGGATGTCGGAGACCTGCAGTACCCGGATGGGTCGGGCGCCTCGGGGGAGGACCGGGACCTCGACCCGGCGGAGGCGGAAGGAACGGACCTCGTACCCAGCGGAGTAGGCGAGGCAGGCGGCGCCGGTGGCGGCGATTCCGAGGGGAACGGAGTACAGCGGTCGCATCGGTCCATGCTCTCAGACGGCGGATCAGCGGGTGAACTTCCGGTGCCCGCAGGGGGAAGCGGGGCCGGTCAGGCCTCGTGCTCCCCGGGCGCCTCGTGCTGATCGCGCCGGGCGCGCAGGGCGCGGACCTTGTGCCGGTTGCCGCACCGTTCCATCGAGCACCAGCGCCGCCGTCCGGGCCGTGAGGTGTCGACGAAGAGCAGCTGGCAGTCGTCGGCGCCGCACTCGCGGACCCGGTCCGCGTACGGGCCGGTGAACAGGGCGATGGCGTCGCGGGCGACGGTGGAGGCGAGCTGGTCGCCGTCGCCGGGCAGGGGCGCCGCCGTGGTGCCGTCCGGGGCGATCCGCGGGGCGAGCGGGGGCCGGGCGGCGGCGTGGTTGAGCACGGCGTAGTCGGCGGGGTCCCCGGCGCCCGCGCCGTGGGCGGCGCGGGCCGCGGTGAGCCGCCAGAGGGCGTCCCGCAGGGTGCGGGCGGCGGTGAGCTGGCCTTCGGTGATCCGGACGGCGTCGGGCGCCAGGCCCAGCCGGGACCTTCCGGCCCAGTCGGCCAGGTCGGCGGGGCGGTGCAGCACCTCGTACCGGGCGTACGGGCCGGGGCCGCCGGTGGGCAGCAGCTCCAGGCAGAGCGTGCCGGGGTCGAAGTGGAACCGCGTTCCGCCGGGGGAGTGCAGGACCAGGCCGGGGGCTCGCTCGTCGGTCATGTAACCACTTTAAAAGGGAGGGGAAGGGGTGGAGGGGTCGCTTAATGGTGGGCGGCGGAACGTCGCAGGTGGGAGACTCGGGGCCATGACCACGCTCAAGGAGCAGCTGCAGGAGGACCTCACGGCTGCCATCAGGGACCGGGACGAGCTGCGCTCGTCCACCATCCGGCTCACGCTGGCCGCCGTCACCAGCGAGGAGGTGGCGGGCAAGACGAAGCGCGAGCTGTCCGACGCCGATGTGCTGAAGGTCATCGGCCGGGAGGCGAAGAAGCGCCGGGAGGCCGCCGAGGCGTTCGGCACCGCCGGCCGGGCCGAGCAGGCCGCGCGGGAGCTGGCCGAGGGCGAGGTGCTGGCCGGTTACCTGCCCAAGCAGCTGTCCGACGAGGAGCTGGCGGCGATCGTGGCCGCCGCCGTCGCGGAGAGCGGGGCGAGCGGGCCGCAGGGCATGGGTGCCGTGATGAAGCTGGTGCGGCCGAAGGTCGAGGGGCTGGCCGAGGGCGGCCGGGTGGCCGCCGCGGTGAAGGCCGCCCTCGCGGGCTGAGCGGGCGGTTCGGACGCGGACACCGGGCCGCGAAGAGAAGGCCGCGAAGAGAAGAGGGGCGCCCCCCGAGCCGATCGCTCGGGGGGCGCCCCTCGTCGTTCACCGGGAGTCCGCTCAGCGGTGGCCGTTCCCGTTGCCGCTTCCGTTGCCGTTCCCGTTTCCGCCGATGACGCCGGGCGGGAAGGTGAAGCCGCCGCCGATCACGCCGCCCGCGTTGGTACCGGGGCCGCCGGGGGCGGGGTTCTGCACGGGCGGCGGGTTGCCGCCCGCGTTCGGGTCGGCCGGCGGGGTGGCCGGGGCGGTGGCGTTCGGGTCCGGCTTGGGGGCCGGGTCCGGGATGTCGATGGTCGGCAGCGTCTCCTTGGGGGAGCCCCTCAGCGCGCCGTCCATGGCCATCTTCCAGATCGGGCCGGGGCCGGTGGCACCGAAGACGCCGTCGGCGCCGTAGTAGGTGTCGCCGATCTTCATGTTCTTCATCTCGACGCCGCCGGTCGGGCCGCCGATCCAGACCGCGGTCGCGAGCTGCGGCGTGTAGCCGCTGAACCAGGCGGCCTTCTTCTTGTCCGTGGTACCGGTCTTGCCGGCGATCTGGCGGCCGTCCTCCAGACCGAGGGAGGCGCCGGTGCCCTTCTCGGTCACGTTGAGCAGGACGGTGTTCATCGCGTCGGCGGTCTGCTCGGAGAAGGCCTGGTTGCAGCTGGTCTGCGGCACCTTGACCTCCTTGCCGTCGACCGTGGTGATCTTGTTGATCGCGATCGGCGTGCAGTACTTGCCGCGGGCGGCGAAGGTCGCGTAGACGTTCGCCATGGTCAGCGGCGACATCTCCTTGGTGCCCAGGGTGATCGAGGGCACGACCTCCAGCTTGGCCCCGGAGGCGGTGGTGGTGATGCCGAGCTTGTCGAGCATCTGCTTGACGGGGCAGAGCCCCATCTCCTGCTCCATCTGGACGAAGAAGGTGTTGACCGAGAGGGCCATCGCCTGCTTCAGCTCGTAGGGGCCGACCTCGCTCTTGCTCTCGTTCGGGACGTACCGCTTCTCGCCCCGCTCGGTGTTCTTCCAGGTGCCTTCGCAGGTCTTCATCGTCGGCCACTCGATGCGGTTCTCCGACGGGTACGCCTGGGTGGGCGAGATGCCGCTTTCGAGCGCGGCTGCGGCGATGATCGGCTTGAACGTCGAACCGGGCTGGAAGCCGTTGCCGCCGCCCATCGCCGCGTCGACGTTGAGGTTGACGACGGTCTGGTTCTTGGCGGGCTCCAGGCCGTAGGGGCGGGTCTGGGCCATCGCCAGGATCTTGCCGGTGCCCGGCTCCATCATGGTCGTGGCGGCCGAGACCGGGTCGGTGACCTTGACCTTGCCGGTGACCGCGGCCTGGGCGGCGGCCTGCTTGTCCGGGTCGAGCGTGGTGTAGATGTTCAGACCGCCCTGGTCCCAGAACTTCTTGCGCTCGGCGGCGTTCTTGCCGAACGCCGGGTCCTGCTTGACCACGTGCCGGACGTAGTCGCAGAAGAAGCCCATGCCCGCCTGGGCGGTGATGCAGCCGTTCTGCGGGTCCTTGAACTTCAGGCCCAGCGGGGCGGCCTTGGCCTCCTTGGCCTGGTCCGCGGTGATGTGCTTGTTCTCGACCATCTTGTCGATCACGACGTTGCGCCGCTTCACCGCGTTGTCCGGGAAGCGCACCGGGTCGTACTGCGACGGGTTCTGCACCAGGCCGGCGAGGGTGGCGGCCTCGGCGACGGTGAGGTCCTTGTTGGTCTTGCTGAAGTAGCGCTGGGACGCGGCCTCGATCCCGTATGCCTGGTGGCCGTAGAAGGTGATGTTGAGGTAGTTGGTGAGGATCTGGTCCTTCGTCAGATCCTCCTCCAGCTTGATCGCGACCTTCAGCTCCTGGATCTTGCGGCCCAGGGTCTTGCGCTGGGCCTCCAGGACGGCGGCCTGGTCGTCGCCGGCCTTCTCGACGTTGACGTTCTTCACGTACTGCTGGGTGAGCGTCGAGGCGCCCTGGGAGGCGGTGCCGCTCTCCGCGTTCTTGCTGATCGCGCGGAGCACGCCCTTGAGGTCGACGGCGCCGTGCTCGTAGAAGCGGGCGTCCTCGATGTCGACCTGGGCCTGCCGCATGTACGGCGACATCTGGTCGGCGGTGAGGACGGTGCGGTCGCGCTCGTAGACCTTGGCGATCAGGCCGCCCTTGGCGTCGAAGATCTGGGTGGCCTGGGTGAGCGGCGGGGTCTTGAAGTCGTCCGGGATGTTGGAGAAGCCCTCCGCCGTGTTCTTGGCGGTGAGCCCGAGGGCGCCGACGGCGGGCAGGGCCATGCCGGCCAGCAGGACGCCGGAGAGGACGCTGACCCCCAGGAACTTCACTCCGTGTCCCGCGTAGTCCAGCGGTGACCCGCGGCGCTTGCCGCGCGGAGCTCCGGTGTTGCCGGGGGGCGGGGATGCCTGGGGGAGCTTCGGTGCCATGAGGAGAACCCTACGTTGCCGAATGCCACACACCGGGGCAGGTGTTCGCCTACGCTTGTCACAAGCTTGCGACAGCTTCGCTGCGTCAGCATCGATCACTCTTGTGAGTGATGAGAATTGCCCGAATTGCCCGCTCCTGGTGCGCTTTTGAGGCAGCTGTTGGCCGCTGCCCCCCTGTGTCCGGTAGCGCTGCGTGACGGCTCGCGTGGCGAGAGTGGCGCCCGTGGCCCTGGCAAGGCTTGCGACCTGCGGTCACTCCAACGAGTGAGCTGATCGCCACCCATAGTCCAATTGGGTCATTCGAGATTGAGCCCGAAGGGGCTGTTGCAAGCTGTCGTTCTTCCGTAACGTCCTCAACTGGCAACGGTGAATATGCCGTTGCCGCCGTGGGGGAGCCTCGATTCGGGAGAGGACGGCGCCGGCATGGGCTGGGTAGACGACTGGAGTGCGCAGGCCGCCTGCCGCACGAGTGATCCGGACGAACTGTTCGTCCAGGGGGCGGCGCAGAACCGCGCCAAGGCGGTGTGCAGCGGGTGCCCCGTACGCACGGAGTGCCTGGCGGACGCACTGGACAACCGGGTGGAGTTCGGGGTCTGGGGCGGGATGACCGAGCGCGAGCGCCGGGCGCTGCTGCGCCGTCGGCCGACCGTGATCTCGTGGCGCCGGCTGCTGGAGACGGCGCGCACCGAGTACGAGGCCTCGCTGGCCACCGGAGTGATACTGACGGACTACGCCCAGGCGGGCTGAGCCCCGAGGCGGCGGTGCGGTCGGTCAGCCCGGACTGGGGGTCCGGGCCGGACCGGTGTCCCGGCTCAGCCGGTGGAGCCGCTGAGCCGTTCGCCGATCGCCCGCAGTCCGTCCAGGTCGTGGACGTCCCCGGGCAGCGCGGCGACCTCGACGATCGGCACGTCCGGGTAGACCGAGGCGAAGCGGTCGCGGGTCCGCCGCTCGCGCACCATCACCTGCATCCGCTCGGCGTGCAGCCGCAGCAGCCCGGCCGCGAGCAGTTCGGCCTCCGGCGAGGCGTGCTCCGAACCGTTCTCCTCCAGCGCCTCCGCCGCGGCCAGCGCCCGTTCGGCGGTGAGCTGCGGCGCGCCCGTGCCGTGCACCCGGTTGAGCACCAGC
This sequence comes from Kitasatospora putterlickiae, assembly GCF_039527695.1. Classification (NCBI taxonomy): domain Bacteria; kingdom Bacillati; phylum Actinomycetota; class Actinomycetes; order Kitasatosporales; family Streptomycetaceae; genus Kitasatospora; species Kitasatospora putterlickiae. The sequence continues at coordinate 11,590 of NZ_BAAAKJ010000252.1, read as the reverse complement.
CCGGCCAGCGGCATCCGGTCGGCGGCCAGCCGGTCCACGAAGTACGCCGCCTCGCGCAGCGCGTCCCGCTCCGGCGCGGCCACCACCAGGAACGCCGTGCCCGGGGCCTGGAGCAGCTGGTACGTGCGGTCCGCGCGCTCGCGGAAGCCGCCGAACATCGAGTCCATCGCGCTGACGAAGGTCTGCACGTCGGTCAGCAGCTGGGCGCCGAAGATCTTGCCGAGGGTACCGGTGAGCAGCCCCATCCCGGCGTTCAGGAACTTCATCGCGGACCGGCCGCCGACCTTGGCCGGCGCGGTCAGGATCCGGATCACCTTGCCGTCGAGGAACGACCCGAGCCGGTTCGGCGCGTCCAGGAAGTCCAGCGCGGAGCGCGACGGCGGGGTGTCGACGACGATGAGGTCCCACTCCTCGGCCGCCCGCAGCTGGCCGAGCTTCTCCATCGCCATGTACTCCTGGGTGCCCGCGAAGCCGGCCGACAGGGACTGGTAGAACGGGTTCTCCATGATCGCGCGGGCCCGCTCGGGCTCGGCGTGGGCCAGCACGACCTCGTCGAAGGTCCGCTTCATGTCGAGCATCATGGCCTGCAGCTCGCCGTCGCCGCTCACGCCCTTGACGATCCGCGGGGTGTTGTCGAGCTCGGTCAGGCCCATCGACTGCGCCAGCCGGCGGGCCGGGTCGATGGTCAGCACGACGACCTTGCGCCCGCGCTCGGCGGCCCGCAGGCCGATCGCCGCCGCGGTGGTGGTCTTGCCGACGCCGCCGGATCCGCAGCAGACGATGATCCGGGTCTTCGGGCTGTCGATCAGCTCGTCCACGGCGAGCCGGCTGTCGCCCCCGCCGCCGTTCACGCTCCCGCGCTCGCTCACGCCGCCCCCTGCCGCTTCAGTTCGCCCGCCAGCCGGTAGAGCCCGCCGAGGTCCACACCCTCGCCCAGCAGCGGAAGTTCGTAGGTGGGGAGCTTCAGCTGCTGCAGGTCGGCGCGCCGCGCGCGCTCCAGTTCGACCCGCTCGGCGTGCTCCCGGGCCTGTTCCAGCAGCGGGTCGAGCAGCGGTTCGACCGCCGCCCGGACGGTCTCCGGCTTGCGCGAGCGCCCGCCGAGGCCGGCCTCGCCGAGGGCCAGCGCGACCTCCTCGCGGTGGTCGCCGTCCACCGCCGCCACCGCCGCCGCGTCCAGCACCGGCGGCCGGACCATGTTGACCAGCACCCCGCCCACCGGCAGTCCGGCCTCGCGCAGTTCGGCGAAGCCGTCGACGGTCTCCTGCACCGGCATCTCCTCCAGCAGGGTGACCAGGTGCACGGCGGTCTCCGCCGACTTCAGCACCCGCATCACGGCCTGCGCCTGGCTGTGGATCGGGCCGATCCGGGCCAGGCCGGCCACCTCGGAGTTGACGTTCAGGAACCGGGTGATCCGCCCGGTCGGCGGCGCGTCCATCACCACCGCGTCGTACCGCCGCCGCCCGTCGGGGCCCTTGCGGCGGGCGGCCTCGCAGGCCTTGCCGGTCAGCAGGACGTCCCGGACGCCGGGGGCGATGGTGGTGGCGAAGTCGACGAAGCCGACCTTCTGCAGCGCCTTCCCGGCCCGGCCGAGCTTGTAGAACATGTCGAGGTACTCAAGCAGGGCCTGCTCGGTGTCGATGGCGAGCGCGTGCACCTCGCCGCCGGTGGCGCCGCCGGGGCCGCCGTCCCTGGCGCCGCCGTCCTTGGCCGGCAGGCCCAGCTGGGCCGGGGTGACCGAGGCGATCCGGCGCTCCTCGTACGGCAGCGCCGCTATGCCGAACAGCTCGGCGATGCCCTGCCGGCCCTCCACCTCGATCAGCAGCGTCCGCCGGCCCTCCGCGGCGAGCGCCAGCGCCAGCGCCGCGGCCACCGTGGTCTTTCCGGTACCGCCCTTGCCGCTGACCACGTGCAACCGCACGCCCTCCCAGTCGGGATCGCGCCGGGCCGCCTGGCCGGGGGTGCGTGCCACGCTCCGTCTCCGTCCGTCTCCGAGGGCCGGCACCACACGGGTGCCCTTCCGCGAGGGTAACCAGGGACCGCGCCGGATGCCGGGACTACCCCGGGGGCCGGACCTGAATCATGCCCGCTTTGTGGGCCACTTCACACGCCGGAGCACGCCCGGGCGCGGACCGTGCGGGTCCGCCGGGACGGAGCGTCTAGAGTCTGGCCATGACCAAGTGGGAATACATGACGGCACCGCTGCTCGTGCACGTCACGAAGCAGATCCTGGACAACTTCGGCGCGGACGGCTGGGAGCTCGTCCAGGTCATCCCGGGCCCGAACCCGGAGCAGCTGGTGGCCTACTTCAAGCGGGAGAAGCAGGCATGAGCAAGGTCGAGGAGAAGCTCGCCGAACTGGGTCTGACCCTTCCTCCGGTGGCCGCCCCGGTCGCCGCCTACGTGCCCGCGGTGCGCACCGGTGAGTTCGTCTTCACCTCGGGCCAGCTGCCGATGGTGGGCGGCAAGCTGCCGAACACCGGCAAGGTCGGCGCCGAGGTCACCCCGGAGGAGGCCAAGGAGCTCGCGCAGATCTGCGCGCTGAACGCGCTGGCCGCCGTCAAGTCGGTGATCGGCGACCTCGACCTGGTCGAGCAGGTCGTCAAGGTGGTCGGCTTCGTCGCCTCCGCCCCCGACTTCACCGGCCAGCCCGGTGTGATCAACGGCACCAGCGAGCTGCTCGGCAAGGTCCTCGGCGAGGCCGGCGTGCACGCCCGCAGCGCGGTCGGCGTCACGGTGCTGCCGCTGGACGCCCCGGTCGAGGTCGAGCTGCAGGTCCGCGTCCGCGCCGGCGCCTGAGCCCGAACCCCGCGACCTGAGCCGCACCCGGACGCGCGCGTCCGCCGGGGGCGGGACCGGACAATGGATCACCCCTGTCCAACCCCGCCCCCGGGCGCTTAGCATCCGGGCATGGACCAGCGAGCAACGACGCTCCCGATGCCGCCCGGCTGGCCCGCCCGGATCAGGGCGGCCGACGCCGGTGAGCTGACCCCGCCCGTGCCGAAGCCGTCCGCCACCGTGGTGCTGCTCCGGGACACGGCCGGGGACGCCGGCCCCGAGGCCTACCTGCTGCGCCGCCGCACCTCGATGGCGTTCGCCGCCGGCATGTACGCCTACCCGGGCGGCGGGGTGGACCGGCGGGACGCCGAGGCCGAACTCGGCTGGGCCGGCCCCGGTCCGCGCGCCTGGGCGGAGCGGCTCGGGGTGGACGCCGCGACCGCGCAGGCGGTGGTCTGCGCGGCGGTCCGCGAGACCTTCGAGGAGGCCGGGGTACTGCTGGCCGGCCGCGACGCCGACAGCGTCGCCGAGCCCCGCGACTGGAGCGCCGAGCGCGCCGCCCTGGAGGCCCACGAACTCTCCTTCGCCGACTTCCTGCGCGACCACGGCCTGCTGCTGCGCAGCGACCTGCTGGCCGGCTGGGCGCGCTGGATCACCCCGGCGTTCGAGGAGCGCCGCTACGACACCTGGTTCTTCGTCGCCGCGCTGCCGTCCGGGCAGGACGCCGCCCGCGAGGTCGGCGAGGCCGACCGGGTCGCCTGGCTCACCCCGGCCGAGGCCGTCCGCGGCTACCACGAGGGCCGGTTCGGGATGCTGCCGCCGACCGTCACCGTGCTGCGCGAGCTGCTGCCGGTGCGCAGCGCCGCCGAGGCCCTGGGCGTGGCGGCCGGCCGCTCGCTGGAGCCGGTGCTCGGCCGCGCCGAGGTGCGCGGCGAGCGGCTGACCGTGCGCTGGCCGGGGTACGACGAACTGACCATCGACGGCACCTTTCCCGAGGGACGCACCGGCTGACGGCGCGCTCCGCACCCCTGTCCCCTTTACCCGGAAGCCTCTTCCGATTTACCCGGAAGTCTCTTCCGCCCGGAAACCTCTTCCACCCGGAAACCTCTTCCACCCGGAAACCTCTTCCACCCGGAAGCGTCCTCCAGCCGGAAGGCTCTTCCACCCGCGACCCCTACCCGGAAAGGACCGACGCCCGATGACCCACAACGACGTGGCTCGCCGGACGGCACCCGAAATGCCGGCCCGCAGCCTGACCCCGCGCACCCCGGCCTGTGACGGCGGCCAGGTCCGCTTCACCGAGATGGCCCAGCGCGCCCTCATCCGGACGCTGCCCCTGCGCCTGCTGCATCGCGACGGCGAGGGCGGCCGGTGAGCGGACTCCTGCCCGGTGACCCCGCCGCCGTGATCGGCAGCGAGGCCACCGCCCGTGCGCTCTGCGTGCTGGCGCCGAACCCGTCCCCGATGACGCTGGACGGCACCAACACCTGGCTGCTAGCCGAGCCGGGCTCGGACCTCGCGGTGGTGATCGACCCGGGTCCGCTGCACGAGGGTCATCTGCGCCGGGTGATCGAGGCCGCCGAGCAGCGGGGGCAGCGGGTGGCGCTCACCCTGCTGACCCACGGGCACGCCGACCACTCCGAGGGCGCGGCCCGGTTCGCCGAGCTGACCGGTACCGAGGTCCGCGCGCTGGATCCGGCGCACCGGCTCGGCTCCGAGGGACTCACCCACGGCCAGCGGCTGGACGTCGGCGGCCTCGACCTGCGGGTGGTCGCCACGCCCGGCCACACCTCGGACTCGCTGACCTTCCACCTGCCGGCCGACGGCGCGGTCCTCACCGGGGACACCGTGCTCGGCCGCGGCACCACGATGGTCGCCCACCCGGACGGCCGGCTCGGCGACTACCTGGACTCGCTGCGCCACCTGCACACCATGGCCGCCGAGCACGGGGTGCGGACGGTGCTGCCCGGCCACGGACCGGTGCTCGCGGACGCGCTCGGCGCGGTGGACTACTACCTGGCGCACCGGGCGGCCCGGCTGGCCCAGGTGGAGACGGCGGTCGAGGCCGGCTGCCGGACGGCCGCGGAGGTGGTGGCCCGGGTCTACGCGGACGTGGACCGCGCGCTGTGGCCGGCCGCCGAGCTGTCGGTCCGCGCGCAGTTGCTGTACCTCCAGGAGCACGGGCTGATCCCGGACTGACGCCCGCACCGTCCGCACCGTTCGTACGGTCCGCACCGTTCATGCGGTTCATGCGGTTCATCCGGTTCGCAC
>NZ_BAAAKJ010000252.1:3658-6526 GCF_039527695.1 Kitasatospora putterlickiae | reverse complement strand
GGAGCGTACGGGCCCTTTTCGTGAGCGGTGGGCGATGAAGCCGCGCGAGGTGCGGTCAGCGGGACCGGCGGGAGAGCCGCTCGACGTCCAGCAGGACGACCGCGCGGGCCTCCAGCTTCAGCCAGCCGCGGCCGGCGAAGTCGGCGAGCGCCTTGTTGACCGTCTCGCGGGAGGCACCGACCAGCTGGGCCAGCTCCTCCTGGGTGAGGTCGTGGGCGACGTGGATGCCCTCCTCGGACTGCACGCCGAAGCGGCGGGAGAGGTCCAGCAGGGCCTTGGCGACGCGCCCGGGCACGTCGGAGAAGACCAGGTCGGACATCACGTCGTTGGTCCGGCGCAGGCGGCGGGCGATCGCGCGCAGCAGTGCGATCGAGACCTCGGGGCGGGCGTGCAGCCAGGGCTGGAGGTCGCCGTGGCCGAGGCCGAGCAGCTTGACCTCGGTCAGCGCGCTCGCGGTGGCGGTGCGCGGACCCGGGTCGAACAGCGAGAGTTCGCCGATCATCTCGCTGGGGCCGAGGACGGCGAGCATGTTCTCGCGGCCGTCCGGCGAGGCGCGGTGCAGCTTGACCTTGCCCTCGGCGACGACGTACAGCCGGTCGCCCGGGTCGCCCTCGTGGAACAGCGACTCGCCGCGGGCGAGCGTCACCTCGGTCATGGAAGCGCGCAGCTCGCCGGCCTGTTCGTCGTCGAGTGCCGCGAAGAGTGCGGCGCGCCGCAGAACGTCGTCCACGTGCTTCCTCCTTCTCGGCCGGCCGGCCGTCAAGCCCTCCGGCACAAGTTCGTACAGTGCTCTGCATCACCAAGCATGGCGCATGTCGCTCCGATCATATGAGGAGGGGGTGCGCGGAGGTGTGCTGCGCGGGGCCATTCGTACCGCCGGAGCGGTCCCGGGAGCGGCCCGAACCGGCAGGTCAGGGCAGGCATGCCAGGATCGGACAGATTCGGTCAGGACCGGTCACGACGGGTCAGGGTCGAGCAGGGTCGAGCAGGGCGTCGGCCAGGGCGGTCCGGGCGTGGAGCACGGCGTGACCGGCGCGGTGCGCACTGGTCAGCCCGGCGGCGCGCAGCGCGGTGAGGTGCTGGGAGGCGCCGGCGGCGGAGAGCCCGGTGCGCCGCGCCAGGTCGGTGGTGGAGGCCGGCGCGTCGAGTTCGGCGAGCAGCCGGGCCCGGGACCGGCCGAGGACGGCGGCGAGCGTGTCCGGGGCGCCGGCGGCCGGACGGGGCTCCCACAGGGTGGCGATGCCGCGCGCCGGATAGGCGAGCTGCGGCGGGTCCGGCGGCAGCGCGCGGGTCAGCACCCGGGGCCAGGCGAACACCGAGGGCACCAGCACCAGGCCGGCCGCGGCGTCCAGCCGCTCCACCGCGCAGTGCCGCTGCTCCAGCCGCAGCGCCCCGGACCCGCGGCCGTCCCAGCGGACCGTCTCGTGCAGGTCGTCGAGCACCCGGGCGGTGCCGTGTCCCACCGCCTGGCGGGCGCGGTGCAGCACGTCGGCGTCGAGCAGGGCGCGGATCCGGGCCCAGTACGGCGCGAGCGCGAGCTCCCAGTACGCCTCGATGTCGGCGGCGATCCGGGGCAGCCGGGCGGCCGGGTCGCGGTGGAGCGGTTCGAGGGCGGCGGGCAGCGGCCCGCCCCGCTCGGCGGCCAGCACGGCGAGGTCGGCGCGGACCAGCTCGGGGGAGGTCGCGGTGATCGCGGCCAGCTCGTCGGCGAGCGCCGGGGTGGTGGTGGCGGGGACGGGGTTGAGGAAGTCCGGCAGGTGGCCGGTGGGCGGGACCATCGCGGCCAGCCGCCGGACGGCTGGCCCGGCGGCGGCCAGCCGGGGGCGGACCTGCGCGGCCCAGTGCCGGTGCGGCGCGGGGACGACCGGCTGGGCGAGCACCCGGAGGCTGGTCACCACCTCCCACATCGGGGAGACGGCGAACCTGGTGCGCGCCAGGTCGTCGGCCGACAGCGCCAGCTCGGTGCGCATCGGTGGCTCACCCTCCCGCCGACGGGGCTTCGATTCGGTCCCAGCTTAATCACTGGAGCCGGGGCACCCGCCGCGCGCAGGATGCCGTCGTCGCACCGTGCACGCCACCACCGTGCACGGCACCACCATCCACGCCGATTCCCGAAGGCCGGTGACCCCGTATGACCACGTCCGCTCCGCTCCCTTCCGCCACTCCGCTTCCGCCCGCCGCCCTGCGCGCGAAGGCCGAGCGTCTGCGGGCGCTGGTCGCCGACGGCGTGCTCGTGCTGCCGAACGCCTGGGACGCCGGCAGCGCCGCCGTGATCGCCTTGGCGGGCGCCACCGCGATCGCCACCACCAGCGGCGGTGTCTCCTGGTCACTGGGCCGGGGCGACGGCCAGCGCCTGGACCGGGCGAGCGCGGTCGAGGCCGCCCGCCGGGTGGCGGCCGCCGTGGACCTGCCGGTCACCGTGGACGCCGAGGGCGGCTACGGGCCCGCGCCCGCCGACGTCGCCGGGACCGTCCGGGCGCTGGTCGGGGCGGGCGCGGCAGGCGTCAACCTGGAGGACTCGATGGCGGTCGGCGGCCCGCTGTTCGCGGTGGACGAGCAGGCCGCCCGGCTGCGCGCGGCCCGGACGGCGGCGGAGGCGGCGGGCCTGCCGGAGCTGCTGGTCAACGCCCGGACGGACGTCTTCCTGTTCGGGTTGGGCGGGCTCGACGACGCGCTGGTCCGCGCCGAGGCGTACGCGGCGGCGGGCGCCGACGGCCTCTTCGTGCCGGGCCTGCTGGACCTCGACGCGCTGGCCGCGCTCTGCGCGCGCTCGCCGCTGCCGGTCAACGCGATGGCGGTGGCCGGCGGTCCGTCCGTCGCCGAACTCGCCGCCGCCGGGGTGCGCCGGACGAGCGCGGGCACGGCGGT
>NZ_BAAAKJ010000252.1:0-3615 GCF_039527695.1 Kitasatospora putterlickiae | reverse complement strand
CCGGACGAGCGCGGGCACGGCGGTGGCGCAGCTCGCCTACACCGCCGCCCGCCGGGCCGCTGCGGAGCTGCTCGGCCCCGGCACCCTGACGGCTCCGGCCGGCGCGCTGGGCTTCGGCGACGTCGACGCGCTGTTCCGCGGCTGACGGGGGCTCCGGCGGGAGCTCCGGCGGGTGGCCGGTGGCCGCCGGCAGGAGCTCTGGCGGGCCGCCCGGGTCGGAGCGGGCGTCAGGCCTCCGGGGGCGCGGGCAGTTCGGCGAGCGCCGTCGGCGGCGAGTTCGGCGACGGACGGACCGCCGGACGCGGTCGGGGGCGCCACCGTTCCGCTCGCCCTCCCTCGCCGAACTCGTCGAACGCGGCGAGGTGCCCAGCGGCGCCCCCGCCCTGCTGCTCGGCTCGGCGGCGGCCTCTCCCGGGCCGGTCAGGTGGTCACCTGCCCCTGACACGTGCCCCGGCAGGTGCCCGCTGGCGTGCGGCCACTGAAGGGGAGCCGGGCCTGGCCGATCGGCCGCAGGAGCGCGGCCGTCCGGCGTAGCCTTCACGCATGGCAGAGAGCAAGGTCCGGAAGACCGCGTCTGCGGGGAAGCCGGTGGACAGGGCGGTCGGTGCGCGCAAGCCGGAGTCGCGACTGGCGATGGTGCGGCGGGCCCGGAGGATCAACCGGGAGCTGGCGGAGCTGTATCCGTACGCGCACCCGGAGCTGGACTTCGAGAACCCCTTCCAGCTGCTGGTGGCCACCGTGCTGTCGGCGCAGACCACCGACCTGCGGGTGAACCAGACGACCCCGGCGCTGTTCGCGAAGTACCCGTCGCCGGAGGACATGGCGGCGGCGAACCCGGCGGAGCTGGAGGAGATCATCCGGCCGACCGGCTTCTTCCGGAACAAGGCGAAGTCGCTGATCGGCCTGTCGATCGCGCTGCGCGACGAGTTCGACGGGCAGGTCCCCGGCCGGCTGGCCGACCTGGTCACGCTGCCCGGCGTGGGCCGCAAGACCGCCAACGTCGTGCTCGGCAACGCCTTCGGAGTTCCCGGGATCACCGTGGACACCCACTTCGGGCGGCTGGCCCGCCGGTTCGGGTGGACCGCCGACGAGGACCCGGTGAAGGTCGAGGCGACGGTCGCGGAGATCTTCCCGAAGTCCGAGTGGACGATGCTCTCGCACCGGGTGGTCTTCCACGGCCGGCGCATCTGCCACTCCCGCAAGCCGGCCTGCGGGGCCTGCCCGATCGCACCGCTCTGCCCCTCCTACGGGGAGGGCGAGACCGACCCGGAGAAGGCGGCGAAGCTGTTGAAGTACGAGCTCGGCGGCCACCCGGGCCAGCGGCTGCGGCCGCCCGCCGACTTCCCGGGCGAGGCCGGTGCCCGCGCCGACGCCGCCGCGCACCACGGCCAGGTCGCCGACCTGGCGGTGGCCGAATGAGCGGGCGCCCGGAGCCGCGGATCGAGCGGGACGGGCTGCCGACCTGGCTGGAGCCGGTCCGGGAGGCCGCCGAGCGGGTGCTGCCCGAGCAGCTGAGCCGCTTCCTGCCGCCGGCCGAGGGCGGCCGGGCCTCCGCCGTGCTGATGCTGTTCGGCGAGGCCGAGTCCGGGCCGGACCTGCTGCTCATCGAACGGGCCCGCTCGCTGCGCTCGCACGCCGGGCAGCCGTCCTTCCCGGGCGGCGCGCTGGACCCGGAGGACGGCGATCCGGCGGGTCCGGGGCCGGTGGCGGCGGCGCTGCGCGAGGCCTGGGAGGAGACCGGCCTGGAGCCGGGCGGCGTGCAGGTCTTCGCCACCCTGCCCGCGCTGTACATCCCGGTCAGCCGGTTCGTGGTGACCCCGGTGCTCGGCTGGTGGCGCGAGGAGTCGCCGGTCCGCCCGGTGGACCTGGGGGAGACCGGCGCGGTGTTCCGGGTGCCGATCTCGGAGCTGACCGACCCGGACAACCGGGCCCGGCTGCGGCACCCGTCCGGCCATCTGGGCCCGGCCTTCGCGGTCGGCGGGCGGCTGGTCTGGGGCTTCACCGCGGGGGTGATCGACCGGGTGCTGCACCACAGCGGTCTGGAGCGGCCGTGGGACGCGGACCGGATCGTCGACCTCTCGGACGAGGCGCTGGAGCTGGTGCAGGGCGATCTGGAGCGCTCCCGGGCGCTGCTCGGCGGCGGCGCCGGGGCGCGGCCCGGCCCCGACACGGCGACGCTGCTCGACCGCGAGCCGACGACGCTGCTCGACCGCGACACGGCGGCCCTGCTCGACCGCGACGCCGGAACGCTGCTCGATCGCGACGCCGGGGCGTTGTGAACCGCAGGGCGGCGGACGCGGCCGGGCCCCGCGAGGTCCCGGCCGGATTCGGCGTTCGTTCCCCCGGCCGGGTGGTCCGTCGTGGGAGGGTGTCCGGGTGAACGTCCTGGATGTGCTGTTGATCGTCGCCGCCGTCGGCTTCGCCGTCTCGGGCTACCGGCAGGGCTTCGTGGTCGGTGTCCTGTCGGTCCTCGGCTTCCTGGGCGGAGGCCTGCTCGCCGTCCAGTTGCTGCCGCTGCTGCTCGACCACCTCAGCCCCGGGACGACCGCCTCGGTGATCGCCGTGGTGGTGGTGATCGTGCTGGCGGCGACCGGCCAGGCGATCACCACGCACTTCGGCTGGAAGCTGCGCGGCCACATCGACCGCCGCCCGGCCCGGACCCTGGACGCGGCGGGCGGCGCCGTGGTCAACGTGATCTCGATGCTGCTGGTGGCCTGGCTGATCGGTTCGGCGCTCGCCGGGACGTCCCTGCCGACGGTCTCCAAGCAGGTCCGCACCTCGGCCGTGCTGGGCGGCGTCCAGGACGCGCTGCCCTCCGACGCGCCCAACTGGTTCTCGGACTTCTCCAAGGTGCTCGCCCGCAACGGCTTCCCGCAGGTGTTCAACCCCTTCGAGCACGAGCCGATCACCCAGGTCGACATCCCCGACCCGGCGCTGGCCGCCAGCCCGGCGGTGGCGAAGGCGCGGCAGAGCCTGGTCAAGGTGGTCGGCACCGCCACCGCGTGCGGCAAGACGCTGGAGGGCAGCGGCTTCGTCTACGCCCCGCACCGGGTGATGACCAACGCCCACGTGGTCGGCGGTGTCGACGAGCCGACCGTGCAGGTCGGCGGCGTCGGCCAGCTGTACGACGCGACGGTGGTCAGCTACGACTGGCAGCGCGACATCGCCGTCCTCGACGTGCCCAAGCTGAACGCGCCGCCGCTCGCCTTCGCGGGCGAGGCGAAGACCAATGACAGCGCGATCGTCGCCGGCTTCCCCGAGAACGGCGCCTTCAACGTCCAGCCGGCCCGCATCCGCGGCCGGATCCAGGCCAACGGCCCGGACATCTACCACCGCGGCCAGGTCGTCCGGGACGTCTACTCGGTGCGCTCGCTGGTCCGCCAGGGCAACAGCGGCGGTCCGCTGCTCACGCCGGACGGCGAGGTGTACGGGATGGTGTTCGCCAAGTCGCTGGACAGCGCGGACACCGGGTACGTGCTCACCGCCGCCGAGGTGCGCCCGGACGCCGAGCAGGGCAGTGCGGCGACGGGCCGGGTGGACACCCAGGGCTGCGCGCTCTGACGTCGTCCGGCTGCCGGCCGGGCACCCGGCCGGCAGCCGGGTGGAATCCGTCAG
>NZ_BAAAKJ010000251.1:10251-11566 GCF_039527695.1 Kitasatospora putterlickiae | reverse complement strand
CCGACGGGGTCGCGCTCGCGGACGGGCTCGCGCTCGCGCTCGGGCCATCGGTCGGGGTGCCCGTCGGCGTGGCGCAGCCGGTCGGCGTCTCGGTGGGCGTCGCGGTCGGCGTGGCGCTCGGGGTCGTCGACGGGGTCCCGCTCGGGGTGCCGGACGGCGTGGTCGAGGGGGTCGTGGTCGGCGTGCCGGTCGGCGTCGCGGTCGGGCTCGCGCTGCCGGACGGTGTGCCGCCGGGAGTCGTCGACGGGGTGGTGCTCGGCTGCTCCGACGGCGAGGCGCTCGCGGACGGCGAGGGCGAGGACGAGGGCGAGGGCGAGCCGGACGGCGTCGCGCTCGGCGAGGGCGCGCTCGGGGTGCCGGTGGGCGTGGTGGACGGGGCCGCGGACGGCGTGGTGGTGGCCGGGCCGGTGCCCGGGGCCGGCGGCAGCGGCGCGAGCGGGCTCGGCGCCGTGACGGGGAGCAGCGGGGCGAGCGGGCTCGCGGTGCCCGGGCGGTCCGGGGTGGTGACCGGGGTGCCGTTGGTGAAGTGCGCCATCCAGTTGCGGACGGTGCGCAGGTACTCGGAGGAGTGGTTGTAGCCGAGCACCGCCCGGTCCAGCTGGGCCTGGTCGGACAGGTCGCGACCGCCCGCGCACAGGTACCGGCCGGCCGCCTCGGCCGCGTCGAAGATGTTGTTCGGGTCGGCCTTGCCGTCCCCGTTGGCGTCCACGCCCCAGGAGGCCCAGGTGGAGGGGATGAACTGCATCGGCCCGACGGCGCGGTCCCAGCCCGCGTCGCCGTCGTAGCGGCCGCCGTCGGTGTCGGCGATCGCCGCGAAGCCGGCCCCGTTGAGCACCGGGCCGAGGATCGGGCGGTACGTCGTCCCGGCGGCGTCGACCGCGCCCCGGCCGGCCTGGCCGGACTCGACCTCGCCGATCGCGGCGAGCAGCTGCCAGGGGAGGCGGCAGCCGGGCGAGCGGACCGCGAGGGCCGCCTCGGCCTTGCGGTAGGCGGCGAAGACCGTTTCCGGCAGGGCGGGCCCGGTGCGCAGCGGGTCGGCGAACGGCGAGGTGACCGGGGCGAGCGGCGGCTGGAACAGCGGCAGGGTGCCGCCGCCGTCGACCGGCGCGGTGCCGGGCACGCCGAGCGTTCCGGGGACGTTCGGGACGCCGGTGGTGCCGGGGAGCACCGGGAAGCCCACCCCGCTCGCGGACGTCGGGGCCTGGCCGGGCGGGTTCTCCGCCGCGCCCGCCGAGGCGACCGGTGAGAGGCCGAGGCCGGTCTGTGAACCGGTCAGCGCCGCGAGGGCGGTGAACACCGCCAGCATCCCGGTCAC
>NZ_BAAAKJ010000251.1:9421-10181 GCF_039527695.1 Kitasatospora putterlickiae | reverse complement strand
GTTCGTCGCCAGCGCGGACGCCGCCGGGCGCTGCGACGTGTCCCCGCGCGGCGGGCCGGCCGGCCTGCCTGCCGGGTTTCGGCCCCGGCGGGCTTCCCGCCGTCCCGCGTGGCCTCGCTGTTCCTGCTCACCATGCCGTGCCCCTCCCGTCACCGTCCGGTCCCCCCGGGAACGGACGGGCTGTCACCATCGTGCCTGCCGGTGCATGACAGATCGCTTTATCGGAATGATTAGTATCACGACGATCCGACAGGCCCCCGGTGGCGAAGGGCGATACCGGGCGCCACCGTTCGGTGAACGACGGGTGGACGGGTTCGACCGGACACGGTCAGCCGGGGCCTCGGTGCGGCCGGGCGTCACAGGTCGAGCAGGGTCCCGTCCTCGGCGACGGCCGCGCCCGCCGCCGCCAGCGCCGGTGCCAGCGCGGCGGCCTCCGGCGACCCCCGGTGGGCGAGCGGGTTGGTGTTGTTGAGGTGGGTGTAGAGGTAGCGCGGGCCGGGCCGGCGGGCCAGGTGGGGGAGCGAGTCGGCGACCGCCAGGTGGCCCATGCCGCGCGAGGTGCGGGCGCCGCCGGTGCGTTCGGCGAGTTCGTCGTCGGTGGCGAAGGTGCCGTCCAGGATCACCACGTCGGCGCCGGCCACCGCCCGGTCGAGGGCGGGCGTCCAGGCGGCGAGGCCGGGCGCGTAGACCGCGCCGGCCCGGCCGTCCGCCTCGCTGAAGCGGTAGCCGACCACCCAGTCCGCCCGCTCGCCGAGCGGTT
>NZ_BAAAKJ010000251.1:2164-9404 GCF_039527695.1 Kitasatospora putterlickiae | reverse complement strand
CGCCCGCCGGCAGGCCCGGCGGGTCGGCGGCGTACCGGGGGCGCTTGCCGCCGAGCGCCAGTGGCTCGGCGGTGAGCCCGCCGGCCAGCTCGACCGGCCGCCCCGGGACGACGGTGTGCCAGCGCGCCTTGGTGTAGGGGGCCAGCAGCGGGCCGACCGGGAACGCCTCGTGGAGCGCGGTGCGGACCGGCGCGGTGGCGTGCACGGACAGCTCGGCGGCCTCCCGCAGGGTCACCAGGCCCAGGGTGTGGTCGAGTTCGCCGCTGGTCAGCAGGACGCCGCGGAGCGGGGTGGCCCGGGTGCCCGGCGGCGGCGCCAGCTCGGGTGCGGCGAGCAGCTGGGAGCGCAGGTCGGGGGAGGCGTTGACCAGGTACCAGGCGGCGCCGTCGGCGCTGATCGCCAGGCAGTCCTGGCTGCGGACGGCGCCGGTGCGGCGGGCGGTGGCGCAGCCCTCGCAGCCGCAGTTCCACTGGGGCAGGCCGCCGCCAGCGGCGGTGCCGAGGATCCGGATCTTCAGCGGGTGCTCCTCACTCCGGGGCGGCGTCAGGCCGGGTCGGGGACGGGTGCCGTGAAGCGGCGCGGGACGGGTTCGGGCGTCGGTGCCGCCTCCGGTGCCGCTCGGACCAGGTGGTGGTGCGGGGAGAACCGGCAGGCCGGGTCGGTGACGCCCGGGTCGCCGGTGAACTGGAAGGCCTGGCAGCGGCAGCCGCCGTGGTCCTGCTCGCGCAGCTCGCAGCTGCGGCACGGCTCGGGCATCCAGCCGGTGCCCCGGTAGCGGTTGAAGGCGGGCGAGTCGTGCCAGCTCGCCGCCAGGCCGTCGGTGACCGCGTTCGGCACCGTCAGGCCCGGCAGTTGGGCGGCGGCCAGGCAGGGCAGCACGGCGCCGTCCGGTGCGACGACGAGCTGCTCGCGCCCCCAGCCGTTCATGCACGGCTTGGCGGTCCCGCCGTGGTGGTCGGCGACCACGTGGGTGATCTCGATCCGGTCCCCGTGCCGGGCCCGGGCCTCGGCGACGTCCCGCTCGGCCCGGCGGACCTGCTCGTCGTTGGGCGCCAGATGGGCCCGGTTGACCCAGGCCCAGCCGTAGAACTGGGTGTGCGCGAGCTCGACCCGGTCGGCGCCCAGCTCGACGGCGAGGTCGGCGATGGCGCCGAGGCGGGCGACGTTGGCCCGGTGCAGCACCGCGTTGACGGTGAGCGGCAGGCCGGCGCCGGTCAGCAGGGCGGCCGCGGCGAGCTTGCGCTCGTGCCCGGAGGGGCCGGTCAGCCGGGTCAGCCCGGCGATCGCGTCGGCCTGCCGGGGATCGGCGTCCTGGACGGAGAGCTGGACGTGGTCCAGGCCCGCCGCCGCGAGTTCGGCGGCGCGCGCGCCGTCCAGCGGCAGTCCGCTGGTGATCAGGTTGGTGTACAGGCCCAGCCCGCGCGCGTGCGCGACGATGGCGGCCAGGTCGCGGCGCAGCAGCGGTTCGCCGCCGGTCAGGTGGACCTGCAGCACGCCGAGGCCGCGCGCCTGGTCGAGCACCCGCAGCCACTGCTCGGTGTCCAGCTCGTCCCGCTGCCTGGTGAGTTCGACCGGGTTGGCGCAGTAGAGGCACTGCAGCGGGCAGCGGTGGGTGAGTTCGGCGACCAGGCCGAGCGGGGCGGGCGCCCGTTTTCCGGCGGCGGCGCCGGGCAGTCCGGCCGCCGGGTGCGGCTCGGCCGGGGTGCCGGTGCCGTCGAGGGCGAGCAGCCGGCGTCCGGCGAGGTCGGCCAGCAGCGCCAGCACCTGGCCGGCGTCCACCCCGTCGTACTCCTCGGCGAGGCGGGTGGTGATCCGCCCGGCGTCGCGCCGCCCGTCGCAGTGCCGGAGTACGGCGGCGGCGGTCGCGTTGAGCAGCAGCACGCCCTCCGGGTAGAGCAGGGCGGCCTGTCGGCGCACCGGGTCGTGGACCATCCGCACCCCGCGCCGCAGCCCGGGGACCACGGCGGCGGGTGCGGCGTTCACCGGGCGGTCCCGGCGGGCACCGCGGTCCCCACCGGTGCGGCGCTGCCGGCCGTGGCCGCGGTCTCCGGGCCGTAGTCGACGGCGTCGAGCATCGCGCGCAGCACCTCGCACTTGAACGCCAGCGCCTCCACGGCGGCCCGCTGCTGCTCGGCCGTCACGCAGTGGTCGAGCACCAGGTCGAGGGTCCGCGCGCTGTCCCGGCGGGCGTCGGGGATCCGGTGCTCGAAGTAGGCGTAGCCGGCCGGGTCGATCCACTCATAGTGCTTCTGCCAGGCGGTCACCCGCTCCGCCATGTGGTCGGGCGAGAACATCTCGGTCAGCGCCGCCGCCACGCCCTCGGTCCACGACCGGGTCCGGCAGAAGTGCAGATAGCCGTCGACGGCGAAGCGCACGCCGCGCGCCACGTGCCGCTCGTCCAGCACCTCGGCCCGGGTCAGGCCGACGGCCTCGGCGAGCACCAGCCAGTCGGCCAGCCCGCCCTCGCCCTCGTGCGGGCCGTCCTGGTAGCCGAGCCGCCGGGTCCACTCCCGACGGACCTCCGGCAGCGGGCAGTCGGCGATGATCGCGGCGTTCTTCCGGGTCAGGATCAGCTGGTAGTACCAGCGGTTGGCGACCCAGCGCCGCAGCTCCGGCGGCGTGCAGCCGCCGGAGTGCAGGCGCAGATGGAACGGGTGGGTGTCCCAGTACCGTCCCCGCAGGCCGTAGAGCCTGGCCGCGAACTCCTCGCGGGTCGACGCGGTGGTGGGGGCCTGGGTCACCGAGTGGTCCGCGCGGCGTACGCGGTGACCTCGGCGCCGGTGCGGTGGCACTCCACCGCCGGGGCGGACCAGGCGGGCTTGGCCGGGGCCGCCGGCGCGGCCGGCACGGCGCCGGCGGTGGTGTCGGGGAGCTGGGGAGTGAGCGTGGACTTCATGGAGTCGCCCTCCTCGGTGACGTGGGGTTCGGGGCCGGGTGGCCTTGGAACAGGACGCTACGAGCCGCCGGGGCCGCCCGCCGGTCCAACCCGCGCGATCGCGTGACAATCGCGCTCGAACGGGTGACGCGAGGGGCGACGGGGCCGGCGCCGGGTGGACGGGTGTGAGTGTGCCGCCCGCACGGTGGCGTGTCGAGCGGGCCCGCGCGTGGTGTGTCAGGTGGTGTCCTCATCGGTTGTTCGGCGCAGCGGGCGGGGCCGTTCCGGGGGCGCTGGGCCCGTTCGGATGCGCTGGGCTGGCAGCGGGGGCGGGGGTGCCAGAGATTTCACACGCAACGGGACAAACGTCCCCGATCGAAAGGCAACTGCCGTGAAGTATCGATCCACCGCACTCGTCGCGGTCTCCGCGCTGGCCCTGGGCGTCACGCTGGCCACGAGCGTCCCGGCGACGGCGGGTGGTCCGACCGGTCCCTCCTCGCCCGCGTCCGGTCCCGAGTTCACGAAGAGCGTGCTCGCGACCGGCCTGAACGACCCCTACGAGCTCCTGTGGGGCCCGGACGGACAGCTGTGGTCCACCGAGAAGAGCGGTCTGAAGGTCACTCGAATCGATCCGGACACCGGTGAGACGACGACCGTGCTGGACCTGACGAACGAAGCGCACCACACCGAGGGCGGTCAGGACGGCGTGCTGGGCCTGGCCTTCCAGGAACCGGACCCGCACCGGGGCGGCGACGGATCCGGCGGCGACACCTACGTCTACGTGTCGTACACCTACATGACCGACACCCCCGCCGAGGTCACCGGCGAGACCAGACGGCTGAAGATCGTCCGCTACACGCTCGACTGCGACGACCACACGCTCAGCGACCCGGAGGAGATCCTGACCGGGCTGCCCTCCGGCACCGACCACCAGTCGGCCCGCCTGCGGATCGGCCAGGACGGCAAGCTGTACTACACCGTCGGCGACCAGGGCGCCAACCAGCTCGCGCACTTCTGCAACCCGAACTGGGCCCAGCGCCTGCCGACCCAGGACGAGGTGGACCAGGGTGCCTGGTTCGGCCCGTACCAGGGCAAGATCCTGCGGATCGACCCCGACGGGTCCGTCCCCGAGGACAACCCGGTCATCGGCGGTGTGCGCAGCCACGTCATCTCGTACGGCCACCGCAACAGCCAGGGCCTGGACTTCGCCCCGAACGGCACGCTCTACCAGTCCGACCAGGGGCCGAAGACCGACGACGAGGTCAACATCATCAACCCGGGCAACAACTACGGCTGGCCGCACGTGGTCGGCTGGCGCGACGACAGGGCGTACGCCTACGCGAACTGGTCGGCGTCGGCGCCCACGCCCTGCGCGGACCTCACCTACGACGACATCGACGTCCCGCCGTCGGTGCCGCAGCAGAAGGAGACCGACTGGAACGGCGCGTTCGTCCCGCCGATCAGCACCCTCGGCACCACGGTCGACAGCGGTTTCGACTTCCGGGACCCGAAGTGTGCCGAGGGCGGGCTGTACTTCATCTGCTACCCGACGGTGGCGCCCTCCAGCCTCACCTACTACGCCAAGGACGGCGTGCCCGGCTGGAAGGACTCCCTGCTCCTCACCACGCTCAAGGACGGCAGTGTCTTCCGGCTCAAGGTGTCGCCCGACGGCGGCGGCGTGGGGGAGCCCGAGCGCATCTGGACCAGCCAGAACCGCTACCGGGCGATCGCGCTGTCCCCGGACGGCGGCACGGTTTACGTGGCGACGGACAGCGCCGGCCTGGTCCGCGACGTGAACACGGGGGCCCCGAGCGCGGAACTGGAGAACCCCGGCTCCGTCCTGGCGTTCAGCGTCCAGCGGTAGCCCGCACACCGACGCGCACGCCCGTCCTCCTCAGGACGGGCGTGCGCGTCGGTACGGGACTCCGGGGCCTCCCCGGGACGGTACGGGCCCCGTGCCACGGGTCAGGCGGAGCGGCCGAACGCCACCAGATGGCCGTCCTTGGTGCCGACGAACACCCGCCCGCCGTCCGTCGCGGGCACCGAGAACCTGGTCACCGTGCCGAGCGGGAAGCTGCGCCGAAGCTTCAGCGCGCCGTTGACCGGAACCGCGTCGTAGACCCGCAGTTCGCCGTTCTGGCCGCCCGGGCCGGTGCCCGAGTAGATCGTCCACACCAGGGCCGAGCCGCTCGCCGTGCCGTTGGAGGTGACGACCGGAGAGCCGGAGGCGTAGCCGAAGCCCTCGGTGCTCGTCGCCGCGTTGGTCAACTGCGGGTTCCCGGCGCCGTTCACCGAGTACTTGAGGGCGCGCAGCGCGCCGTAGTTCTCGACCAGGTAGACGTAGCCGCCGTCGCCGCCCCAGACGCCCGGGTGGCCCCAGACGCCCTTGAACGGGCCGGTGGTGCCGACCACGCCGTCGGTGCCGTTCGGGCCCTGGCCCATGCCGCCGAGGCGGTCCCGGTCGAGCAGGAAGATCCGGCCGTCCTTGCCGACCTGCACCATCAGGTGGGGGTGCGCGGCGGTGCCGAAGCCGGACGGCAGGGCGGCCGGGCCGCCGGAGCCGAGGTCCACGTCGCCGTGGTCCATCTCCCGGTTGTTGGTGGGGCTGAAGAAGTCCCGTGCGGCGAGGCTGCCGTCGCTGTTGACGCCCAGCCGGACGACGGACTCGGCGAAGTGGCCGCCGGGCCGGTCGCCCGGGCCCTTCAGCGGGGAGGAGCCGTCGCCGGCGCCGTTGCCGGTGGCGATGAAGATCCGCCCGGCGCCGTCCGAGACCAGGCCGCCGCCGCTCATCCAGACGCCCGCGTTCTGCGAGGCGGAGCCGGACTCGGTCGACCAGAGGGTGAGTTTGCGGGTGCCGGTGTTGACGCCGGCGACGGTGCCGACGTAGGTGCCGACCCCGCAGTCCGAGGCGAACCCGAAGTAGACCGCGCCGTCCAGCAGCAGCAGTCCGGCCCGCTGGGCGGAGGTGTTCGGGTTGAACGCCACGCCGGGGCTGTTCACCGGCGCGCCCTGGACGGTGACCGGCCAGCCGCTGCGCTCGGCGCCCGAGCCGGCGTCCAGGGCGTGCACGGAGAAGTGCGTGCCCCCCTCGCTGGACTTGGAGACCAGGTAGACCGTCCTGCTCGCCTTGTCGTAGACCGGTGTCGAGACGATGCCGGTGGCGGGGGAGAGGCAGGCGGTGGAGGAGGCCACCGGGGTGCCCAGCGCGCGCTGCCACACGATCCGCCCGTCGGCCGCGTTGACGCCGTAGACGTGGTTGGTCGAGGTGGCGACGACCACCGTCGAACCGGCCACCAGGGGCTGGGCGTAGACCGCGCCGTCCACGGCGGTGGACCAGCGGCGGCCGAAGCCGGCGGAGGACACCTTGCCCGGGGCGAGGTCGGGCTCGGCGGCGTCCCAGGCGGTGCGCATGCCGTTGACGGAGACGGTCGGATTGTCGGCCCGGGCGGGGGCCGCGCCGCCGAGCGTACCGGCGGCGACGGCCGGGGCGAGCAGGGTGAACCCGGAGAGCAGGGCCGCCGCGGAGCGGGAGGTCCTGGCCCGCCGGGCGGAGGCGGGAGCGGGGGTCGGTTGCGGGGGTGCCGGTGTCGGATCCGGCCCGGTGGGGCGCGCGGGTGGGTGAGATCGGCTCATGCGATCCGCCTTGGTCGTCGGGGGGAATGGGAGAACGGCGCCGTGGCGTCATTGTCCGAACGACCGTCTCGCACCCGCATCCGTCCGGCACCATCGTGCCCGTCCCGTTCACGCCCCGGGGGGAACCGGCTGCGCCGGGCGGCGGCGCGGCCGGTCCCCCGGACCGCGTCAGACCCCCTTGGACAGCAGGAGTGCCAGCCCGGTGGCGGCGGCCGCCTCGGCGTCGGCGTTGACGTCGTCGCCCGGGCCGCGGTCCTTGACCACCTCGACGGAGTACGCGCGGCCGTCGGCGGCGAGGAAGTTCACCTCGGGGCGGCGGCCGTCCGTGCGCCGGAGCAGATAGGCGTCCCGGCCGGCGCCGGGGACCGGGGTGGCGACGAAGTCGGGGTTGGTCCTCAGCGAGGTGAACAGGGCGGGGTCCATCTCCTGGATGTGGGCGTAGGACTGCCGGGAACCCCAGGTGCAGCCCCAGACCGGCTTGCCGTCCTTCGGATCGGGGTGGGTGCCGCCGAACGGGCCGCTGGTGCCGACGGCGGCGACGACCTGGGGGGAGGTCAGCAGGGTGCAGGCGTCGGCGGGCCGCTTGCTCGCGCCGGCGGGGGTGGTGCCGATGGGGGTACCGGTGGTGGTGGGGGTGGCGGTCGGAGTCGGCGCGGGCGCGGGCGTGCCGGCGGCCGGTGCGGTGGTGGCGGGCCCGGTGGTGGCGGGCGCGGCTGGAGTGGTGGCGGCCGG
>NZ_BAAAKJ010000251.1:1543-2060 GCF_039527695.1 Kitasatospora putterlickiae | reverse complement strand
CGGCGGACGGCGACGTGGCAGGATCCTACGGCCCGGGCACGGTCAGTATTTCCCGTTTGCGCTACGGGAGTTGGACAGCTCGGTCACGTCGGCGAGCGGGTCGCGGAACGGGCGCGCCCGGGCGCCCGGGACGGCGGTCCGGGGCACGGGGGTGGTACGCGCACGTCCGGCCGGGCTCCCGGCGGCGCCCCGGCCGGGCCGAGCTGACCTGCCCGGATGTGAAGGGCCTTCAATACCAGTGCGCCCGGGCCGGTGTCGAGCACGGGCCGGCGTCTTCCCCGGACGGGTGACGTTCTGGTGAAAGTGGTCATGCCAGGAACGGCGGCCCGGCATTCTGGGCCCGTGATCATGCGGATCCCGGGACGGGGCGGGGCGCGCGACCAAGGGGATGCCAGAGGGACGGAGGCCCTGAGAATGAGCACCAACCTGCCGGAGACCGTGGCGGAGGCCCCGGCCCTGCTACCCGCGCCGCCCCGGGTGGTCGACGACCTCGCCCGCGACCTGACCCGGGCCGGCG
>NZ_BAAAKJ010000251.1:0-1510 GCF_039527695.1 Kitasatospora putterlickiae | reverse complement strand
GGCGGCGACCTCTCGGTGGCCGCGTACACCGCGGTGGTCTGCACGGGCCTGTCGGCGGCCCGCGCGCTGGAGGAGGCCGCCGCCTGGTGCCGGCAGGCTCCCGAGGCCGAAGTGCACTCACTGGCCTGGGCGAGAGTGCCCGGCCACCGCGACGACGTCTTCGAGTACCGGGTCACCCTCGCCGTCAGCTTCCCCGACCACGAGACCGGCGAACACGTCGGCGACACCCACCACGCCCGGCGCTGACCCCTGGTGCCGGAGCGGCCGACCGGCGGGGTCCGCGCCGGGTCCCGCCGTCGTTACACTCCTCGCCATGGGCACTCGGGGGACGAACGATCCAGCCGTAGCGGAGCGTGAACCGCCGGCCGGCGCGGCGGTGGTGATCACGGTGCTGGCCGGGATCTGGGGCGGCGTGCTGCTGCTGGCCGTGCTGTACGGTCTGGGCTGGACCGTCCCCGGCCTCGGCTGGCTGATCGCCAAGGGCGCCGTGAAGCTCGGGGTCGCCGGCGTGGTCGGCCTCACGGCCGCCGTCGCCTGGCTCCGGGCCCGCCGCGCGGGTCGGGGACCGGGCGCTTCCTAGGGTCCGTCTCAGGACTGCGCGGCCGCGCACTCCACGTGGCCCCAGCTGCTCCCGACCTTGGTGATCTTGTCGCCCTTGGCGTACGGGCGGGAGCACGGGCAGGTGCCGGGGAACCGGGCGGAGAGCGTCGGCGCCTTGCCGGAGCCGGCGGAAGCGCCGGAGCCGCCCGGGGTGCGGCGCTTGGCGGTCGCCGCGGCGGGGGCGCGCCGGGACCGGGCCGGGGAGCCGGTGACCTGGTCCGGCACGGGCAGGTCGGCGGCGGTCCCGCCGGCCGCCTCCTGGGTGCGGGCGGCGTCGCTGGCGGCCTTGTCGGCGATGGCGTTCAGCGGATCGCCGTCCACCTGGTGGGCGGGCACGTAGACGAACTCGACCTCCCGCCCCTCCAGGAGCCCGTCGATCCGCTGGATCAGCTCCTGGTTGGCCACCGGCTTGCCCGCGGCGGTCTTCCAGCCGTTGCGCTTCCAGCCCTTCAGCCACTTGGTCACGGCGTCACGGGTGTACGTGCTGTCCAGCCGGACCTCCAGCGGCACGGCGGAGTCCGTGGCGGCCAGCAGCCGCTCCAGGGCCGTGAGCTCACCCACGTTGTTGGTGCTGTGCCCGAGCGGGCCGGCCTGCCAGCGCTGCGGCGCGCCCGTGCCGTCGGCCACCACGTACGCCCAGGCCGCCGGGCCCGGGTTCCCCTTGGCCGCCCCGTCACAGGCGGCGATGATTCGGTCGTTCATCCTGCGATCATGCCAGGATCCGGGGACGCCCCTCGAACCGCGCGACGGGCGCCCGGGCTCAGGGCACCAGCACGAGCCGCCCGCGCAGACCGCCCCGCGCGAGCCTGTGGTGCGCGGCCTCGGCCCGCTCCAGCGGCAGGGTGCCGGCCACCCGGAGCGCCAGCTCCCCGCGCGCGGCCAGCTCCGCGAGCCCGGCGAGCGCGGCGCC
>NZ_BAAAKJ010000250.1:5538-9774 GCF_039527695.1 Kitasatospora putterlickiae | reverse complement strand
CCGGCCCGGCGGGGGGCGTCGGCGCGCCCGGTCCGGCGGTCCCCGAGGAGCCCGACATCAGCTGGCGGAACCGGGCGCTGGCGCGCGGGTTGCGGTCGCACTGCCAGAAGCCGTGCGGACAGTAGTCGGTGACGGTCTGGTACGCGGTGTCATGGGTGCGGATCCACTCCACCATCCGCTGCACGAACTCCGGGTTGTCCCCGTTGTGGAACAGCCCCCACTCGGGGTACGAGACCTGCTTGCCGCGCTTGGCCGCGAACTCGACCTGGTCCTGCAGCCCGTACGGCTCGCGCACGTAGTCGTCGAAGGTGCCGCCGGCCGGCTGGTCGTAGTTGTCCATGCCGATGATGTCGACCACGTCGTCGCCCGGGTAGCACTTGGTCCACGGGATCGCGTCCAGCCCCCGGTTGGGCGCGAAGTCGAAGCGGAAGCGCTGCCCGGGCACCGAGCGCATCACCGTGACGATCCGCCGCCAGTAGGTCTTCCAGGCGGCCGGGTCGGGCTTGCAGCGGTGGGTGTAGGTGACGCCGTTCATCTCCCAGCCGAGGGTGAGCACGGTGTCCGCGCCGCCGAGCGCCACCAGTCGGCGGGCCAGCCGCAGGAAGTGCCGGTCGAAGTCGCCGCGGGCGCCCTGGCCGAGCAGCCGGGCCACCTCGCCGTCCGGCACCCCCGCCTCGCTCGGCACCAGCATCGGCACGCCGAGCACGAGCATCCGGGACGGGTCGGCCTGCCGCCACTGGGACCACATGGCGAGCACCATCGGCTCGCCCTCGATGTCCGCCCAGCCGTTGCCGGCCAGATAGGTGTGGCCGACCTGGAGGTTGGCGTCGCCCAGCCACTGCGCGAACCGGCCGATCTGCGGGATGTAGTTGTCCCAGGAGCCGACGAAGGCTCCGAACGGCGGCTCGTGCGCCGGGCGCTGGACCGTCGGGCGGGGGGCGGGGCCGCGCGGGGCGATCGCGTCGGAGGAGAGCGAGTGCCGCTCGGTCTGGCTCAGCGGTGTCCCGGCGGGGACGCTGGCGGTGGTGAGCAGCAGCAGGGTGGCGGCGGCCAGCGCCAGGCGGCCGAATCGCATGGTGTCTCCTCGGGCGGCGCCCCCGGACGAATGCCACGGGCTGGGCGGAGCAGGGCTGGGCGGAGCGGGGGCGGACACGTTGCGTGGCGGGCCCTTCGCCGACAGTAGGGCCGCCCGGGCGGGGAAATGCCGAATGTCACCCTAAAGTGGGCGATATTCGAACGCCGTCCAGCAGTGTGCCGTGTATCACCTCCGTAACAGTCCTGGCGCCCCCGGGAGCCCTACGGCGGCGCCCGGTCCCGGGGCCCGGCCGGGCGGCGCGGGGCCCGACGGCGCAGGTCGCCGGGCGGGCGGGCGCGGGGCGCCGGGAACCCGCGGACCGGGTTCGGCCGTTCGGCCGTACGGGAAAGCCCGGCTGACTCGCGCGGGTGCCGAAAGGTACGCTCCGCCCGTGTCCTGGAAGTCGCGTGCCCTCAGCCCCCGATCGATCCTCCCTGCCCTGGCGGTGCTGCTGGTCCTTGTGGCGGGCGCCGCCGCGCACGCCAACAAGCCGGTCCCGTTCGGCGACCGGGTGGCCGCGAGGGGCGTCGCGGACGCGAGCGCGGACCCCACGGCCTCCCTGGACGCGGCCGACCTCGACCTGAGGGTGGGTCCGGGCCTGGAGGCGTACCACCGGGCCACCGGCGAGCACGCCTGGTCCTACCAGCGCGAGGGCGCCACCGCGCTCCACCTGAAGATGGCGGGCGAGAACGCGGTGGTGGTCTGGGACGACGGCCTGGTCACCTCGGTGCGGCCCGGCGACCACCAGGTGCGCTGGCACCGCGCGGTGCCCGGCCTGGCCGACTGGCTGCGCGGCGCGGGCGAGCCCGGCGCCGACAAGCGCACCGAGGAGCAGCGCGAGCAGCTGGCCGCCGAGCGGGCCGCGGCCGCGCTGCACACCGTCCGGGAGTCCGCGCCCTGGGTGGCGGTGGTCACACCGGAGCTGACGATGGGTTTCCGGGACGCCGACGGTGACCTGCGCTACAACTCCAAGCCGCCCGGCAACTGCGTCTACGACCCGGAGCGCACGGTGGCCACCGACTTCGCGGTGCTGGTGCCGCGCAGCTGCGCCAACAGCGCCGGGCAGCCGGTGTCCGGCGGGATCTCCGGCTACCGGCTGGACAGCAGCGGCTGGCAGCTCAACGCCGGCCCGGCCGTCGAGATGGAGGCGCTGGACGAGCGGCGGGTGCTGATCTCGGACGGTCCGATCGTCGCGCCCAAGGTCTTCGATACCCGGGCGGCGGCGCCCGAGGCGGCCTGCGGCAGCCCGGCCGAGCCGTTCGCCGCGGTCCGCCCGGGCAGCGGCTGCGGGGCGGACGGGGCGCGGGAGACGCGGGAGCGGTAGTCGCGGCGGTACCCCGGTCGGGTAGTCCTCCGGGACCGCTCGCGCGGCCCGGTAGACTTGCCGCCATGGCTGATTTCTCCGGTGTATGACGGGCGAGCGGCGCCGCTCCAGCGCGGACCCGCAGTGCCCCGTCGACGACGCCCCTTCCCGCTTCCGGTCCGGATCCCGTCCGGTCGCCCGTCCACGTCCCAGGAGCTGTCCCAGCCATGATTTCCGCCAACGGCCTCGAACTGCGCGCCGGCGCCCGGATCCTGATCGAGTCCGCGAGCTTCAAGGTCGCCCCGGGTGACCGGATCGGCCTGGTCGGGCGCAACGGCGCCGGCAAGACCACGCTGACCAAGGTGCTGGCCGGTGAGGGCATCCCGGCCGCCGGCACGGTTGCCCGCTCGGGCGAGGTCGGCTACCTGCCGCAGGACCCGCGCACCGGCGACCTCGACGTCCTCGCCAAGGACCGCATCCTCTCCGCCCGCGGCCTGGACAGCGTGCTGCGCAAGATGCGCGAGAACGAGGACCGCATGGCGAACGGCAAGGGCGCCACCCGCGACAACGCGATGAAGAAGTACGCGCGCCTGGAGACCGAGTTCCTCACCAAGGGCGGGTACGCCGCCGAGGCCGAGGCCGCCACCATCGCCGCCGCGCTGGGCCTGCCGGACCGCATCCTCAACCAGGAGCTGCACACCCTCTCCGGTGGTCAGCGCCGCCGCGTCGAGCTGGCCCGGATCCTGTTCTCGGACTCCGACGTGCTGCTGCTCGACGAGCCGACCAACCACCTCGACGCCGACTCGATCGCCTGGCTGCGGGACTTCCTGAAGACCTACAAGGGCGGCTTCATCGTCATCTCGCACGACGTCGACCTGGTTGAGACGGTCGTCAACAAGGTCTTCTACCTGGACGCCAACCGCTCGGCCATCGACGTCTACAACATGGGCTGGAAGCAGTACCAGCAGCAGCGCGAGGACGACGAGAAGCGCCGCAAGCGCGAGCGGGCCAACGCCGAGAAGAAGGCCGCCACGCTGAACGCGCAGGCGGACAAGATGCGCGCCAAGGCGACCAAGACGGTGGCCGCGCAGAACATGGCCCGCCGTGCCGAGAAGCTGCTGTCCGGGCTGGAGACCGTCCGGGCCAACGACAAGGTCGCCAAGCTGCGCTTCCCGGACCCGGCCCCGTGCGGCAAGACCCCGCTGACGGCCAGCGGGCTCTCCAAGTCCTACGGCTCGCTGGAGATCTTCACCGACGTCGGCCTGGCCATCGACCGCGGCTCGCGGGTCGTCATCCTCGGCCTCAACGGCGCCGGCAAGACCACCCTGCTGCGGATGCTGGCCGGGGTGGAGCAGCCGGACACCGGCGAGGTCGTCCCGGGTCACGGCCTGAAGATCGGCTACTACGCCCAGGAGCACGAGACCCTGGACGCGGAGCGCACGGTCCTGGAGAACATGCGCTCGGCGGCGCCGGACATGGACCTGGTCGCGGTCCGCAAGATCCTCGGCTCCTTCCTGTTCTCCGGGGACGACGTCGACAAGCCGGCCGGGGTGCTCTCCGGCGGTGAGAAGACCCGGCTCGCGCTGGCCACCCTGGTGGTCTCCAGTGCCAACGTGCTGCTGCTGGACGAGCCGACCAACAACCTGGACCCGGCCAGCCGCGAGGAGATCCTCGGCGCGCTGCGCGAGTTCTCCGGCGCGGTCGTGCTGGTCACCCACGACGAGGGCGCGGTCGACGCGCTCCAGCCGGAGCGGATCATCCTGCTCCCGGACGGCGTCGAGGACCTGTGGAGCCCGGCCTACGCCGACCTGGTCACGCTGGCCTGACCGGCACCGGTCCGACCGCTTTTCCGGGGGCC
>NZ_BAAAKJ010000250.1:3843-5498 GCF_039527695.1 Kitasatospora putterlickiae | reverse complement strand
GACCGGGCCTTCGCCTTCCCGCTCGGCCGGCGGTAGACACGGCCTCCGCCCTTTGAGCCAGAAAAACTAGTCCTTTCGGCGTGTCCGGGAATGAAGAGGTCCTGCATTCCGTTTGAGGAGCTTCCGTTGGCCCACCACTCGATCGTGGCCGGGCCCACGCTGCTGATCAGCCCTTTCGCATCGAACGGCGGCACGCCCCTGGGGGCGTGCACTCAGCGTGAGCGCCCTTGTGCGCTCGGATCACCACCGCAGGACCGCCCGTTGAGGACATGGACCTTGTCGAATGGGTGGCCAGGACGCGGTGGATGGGTGATCATGGGAATCTGACCGAGCAACGCTACGAGGAGGCACGGGTGGCCGAGACTCTGAAAAAGGGCAGCCGGGTGACCGGTGCCGCGCGTGAGAAGCTCGCGGCCGATCTCAAGAGGAAGTACGACTCCGGGGCGAGCATTCGTGCCCTCGCGGAGGAGACCGGTCGCTCGTACGGCTTCGTGCACCGCATGCTGAGCGAGTCCGGGGTGATTCTCCGGGGCCGCGGCGGTGCCACGCGGGGCAAGAACAAGGCGACTGCTGGAGCTGGTTCCTGACGCACCGTCAGTTCACTGGACGGATGACTCGGCGGCAGGGCGCCGACCGGGGAGGCGACCGTTGATCGTCCGCCCCCGGCCAGAGCGAACCGGCCGCCGATCGTCATGTCGCGGCCGCGCGCCGGCCCGGCCGTCCGACGCAGGGAGGCGCCCGCAGGCGGCCCCCTGCCGTCGCGCCGCCAGTTTTGTTACTCTCCGGTAGCCAAGCACCCTCGCCACCGGAGGTCCCCGCATGACCGCTCCCGCCACCGATCCGCAGACCCCGCACCGGGAGCGGGACGGCGTCCGCCTGGAGATCGACGGTGAACTCGCCGTCGTCACCCTCTGTCAGCCCAAGCGGCGTAACGCCCAGTCGCCCGCCCTGTGGCGCGCCCTCACCGCCGTCGGCCGCGAGCTGCCCGGAACCGTCCGGGTGGTGCTGCTGCGCGCCGAGGGCGTCTCCTTCTCCGCCGGCCTCGACCGCGCCATGTTCACCCCCGAGGGCATCCCCGGCGAGCCCGGCTTCCTCCAGCTGGCCGCCGCCGGCGACCAGGAGCTCGACGAGACCATCGCCGACTACCAGGAGGCCTTCACCTGGTGGCGCCGCCCCGACCTGATCACCGTCGCCGCCGTCCAGGGCCACGCCGTCGGCGCCGGCTTCCAGCTCGCCCTCGGCTGCGACCTGCGGGTGGTCGCCGAGGACGTCCAGTTCTCCATGAAGGAGACCTCGCTCGGCCTCGTCCCCGACCTCGCCGGCACCAAGCCGCTGACCGAACTGGTCGGCTACGCGCGGGCACTGGAGATCTGCGCCACCGGCCGCTGGGTCGGCGCGGCCGAGGCCACCGCGATCGGCCTGGCCAACCTGGCCGTCCCGGCCGCCGAACTGGACGCCGCCGCCCGCGACCTCGCCGCCGCCCTGCTCGCCGCCCCGCGCGCCGCGGTCATCGAGACCAAGGCCCTGCTGCAGGGCGCCGCCGGCCGCTCCTACGACGAGCAGCGTTCGGCCGAACGGGCGGCGCAGGCCCGTCGGCTGCGCGACCTCGCCGGAATCGGCGACTGACCGGCCGCGACCGCGCCGGGAGGCCCGGC
>NZ_BAAAKJ010000250.1:0-3798 GCF_039527695.1 Kitasatospora putterlickiae | reverse complement strand
CACGGGGCCGGGCCTCCCGGCGTTCGGGCCTTCCGGCTGCTCCGGGGGCGGGATTCGTGGCGAAATGCCAGAGTTGGAGCGATTTGCGATATAGCTGGAGCCGCACGACGGGAGATGAGCCATGCCTGACACTCCGACGCCCGCCACCCTGCACAAGAACGCCCCGCACGGTCCCGCGCACGCCACCCCTGCCGCGCCCGCCGGCTCTCCGGCGAGCCCGGCGGCCTCCGCCGCGTCGGTCGGCGAGCGCGGCCGCACGGCGCTGGCCGTCGGCGTCGTCGAGAAGATCGCCGGCATGGCCGCGCGCGAGATCGGCGGCATCCACGCCCTCGGCACCGGCCTCTCCCGCACCTTCGGCGCGATGCGGGACCGGGTCCCCGGCGGACGCGGCAGCGTCGGGCGCGGCATCAAGGCCGAGGTGGGGGAGAAGCAGACCGCCATCGACATCGCGCTGGTCGTCGAGTACGGCGTCGTCATCCCCGAACTCGCCCGCCAGGTGCGGGAGAACATCATCGACGCGGTCGAGCGGATGACCGGGCTGGAAGTCGTCGAGGTCAACATCGCCGTCAACGACGTCCACCTGCCCGACGAGCCCGACGTCGAGGAGGAGGAAGAGGAGGAGCCCTCCTCCGGGCAGCGGCCCAAGCTGAAGTAGTCCGTAGCGGTACCCGGCGGAAGACGAGGTGGAACGGATGAACCTGGCCATCGTCGGCCTGGTGGTGGGAATGGCCCTCGGCTTCGCCGGATACTTCGGCGGCTTCGCGGCCTTCCTGCTGGTCTCGGTGCTCGGGGCGGCCGGATTCGTGGTCGGCCGCCTGCTGGAGGGCGACATCGAACCCGGCGAGCTCGGCGACCTGCTCCGCGGCCGCGACCGGCGCCGCTGATGGCGGCCCCGGTGTCGGCACCCGGCGGCCGGGGCGCCCTGCGGATAGCCGACCGCGTCTACGCCCGGATCGCCGCCCGCGCCGCCCGCGAGGCGCTCACCGACGCCTGGCACGGCCGCACCGCGCGCGGCGGCCCCCCGAAGGTCTCGGTCACCGGCCCGACGACCCCCGGCGCCCCCGTCACCGTCCGCGTCTCCGTCGACCTCCCCTTCCCCGCGGACCTCACCACCCTCGCCCGCGCCGTCCGCGACCGCATCACCACCGACACCCGCACCCTCACCGGCACCCGCGTCTCCGAGGTCACCGTGATCATCGAACGCCTCCTCCCCGAACCCACCCGATGACCCCGGCCACCAACGACCGGCCACCAGGCCCCCACACGCCAACGGACACCGTGCGGCGGTCTGCGGGTGTGGGTGCGTTTGAGGTGTGGCATCGGTGTTTGCCGTGTCCGAGGGTCCCTGCGTGGCGGGCGCCGGGTGCCGATGAGCTGGAGGTGCGGCATCTGCCCCTTCAGGGCCTGACGGTCACCGCGCGGCGGGCCTCCGATGTCGGCGGGCTCAACCTGTGGCTCCTGCGGTTCCCGCACACCATCGCCACCACGCGGCGGGCCGGCGCGGACGGACGGCCCGCCAGTCGCGGTGCGGTGGAGGCGTCGCGGCTGTGGGCCGTGGTGGCCGAGCTGCCGGCGGTCGCCGGTGGGTGGCCGCCGGGTGCGGTTGAGCGGGTCGCCGGTCCTGACACGCGGTTCCCGCGTGCGTTGGCCGCCGGGGCGTGGGCGGTGGGGGTGGATGGGCGGGTCGCCGGTCGTGGCGGGGCGTGGTTGCTCTGGTTCCTGCGCGTGTGGGCCGGCGGGCCTGCCGGGGTGGGGGTGTGGTGGCTGAGGGCTCTGCGGTCCGTGGCCGCCGGACCGCCGGTGGCGGGCGGGGGGTTCCCTGGTCTTCGCGTGGTGGAGGTGGGGCGGGGGCGGGGCCTGGGCGGCGTGGCCGCCGTGGTGCTGGTGTCGGGGGGCGTCCGGTGAGCGCCGATGCGGATGCGCCGGTCGGTGGTTCGGGTGTGGTGAAGGTGCCGCGGTTGCGGGCTCCGCGGACGGTGGCGGCCGCTGTGGTGGCCACCGTGGTGTTGGTGGTGGCCGGGGGGCTGCTGTACGACGTGGTGGCCGTTCGAACCGGGCATCAGGCGCGGCGGTGGCGGGCGGAGTTGGCCGATGAGCTGGCCACCCGGCACTTGGACGACCCGGCCGTGCTGCTCGGGGCGGGGGCGGGGGTGCTGGTGGGGGGCTGCTTGCTCTGGCTGGCGCTCGCGCCCGGGCTGCGGCGCTGGTTGCCGCTGCGTCCGCACGGGGAGACCGCCGCGGTCATCGACCGGTCCGGGGTGGCCGCGCTGCTGGCCGACCGGGCGGCCGGGACGCCGGGTGTGGAGCATCTGCGGGTGCGGGTCGGACGGCGGCGGGTGCGGATCGGGCTGGTCGGGCCCGCGGACCCGGCCTCGGTGGAGCGCCGGCTGCGTGAGGAGCTGGCGGCGGTCACGCTGGCCCGGCCGCTGCGGCTGGACGTGCGGTCGGCGCGACGTCGCGGCCGGGCGAGGACGGCGGAGGACGCCGGCGGTGGTGCCGAGTGAAGCGGGGGACCGTCAACCGGCTGCTGCTGGGTGTGGTCGGGGCGGCGCTCCTGGCGGCCGGGGTGCTGGTGCTGGCCGGCGGGCTCGACCTGTACGGGCGTCTCGGCGTCGACCCGCCGTCCTGGTGGCCGCTCACCTCGCCCGACCAGCCGGTGGTGAGCGAGGACTCCCGCACCCGGTGGTCGGGTGAGTCGTGGTGGTGGCCGGCGGTGATCGCCGGGCTGGTCGTGGTGGTCGCGGTCACCGCCTGGTGGCTGGTGGCCCAGTTGCGCCGCAGCGGCCCGACGACCGTCGTGCTGCCGACGCCCGACGTGCCGGGGCTGCGGCTGCGGCTGCGGACCAGGGCGCTGGAGGAGGCGGTGGAGAGCGAGGCGGTCGCGCTGCCGGAGGTCGAACGGGTGGGCGCGCGGCTGGTGCGCGGGTCGCGCCGCCCCCGGCTGCGGGTGGCCGCCCGGATGACCCCGGGCGGTGATCCGGCCGCGCTCGCCGAGCACTTCGAGACCGGACCCCGCACCGGGGTGCTGGCCAGCATGGGCCTGCCGGAGCTGCCCGCAGACCTGCGGATCCGGGTGGTCGCGGCGCGGCCGGAGGTCACCGGGCGGCGGCGCCGCCGTCGCGGCAGGCAGCCGCGGGTGGTCTGACGCCGCCCGGCGGGACTCAGAGTCCGCGCAGCGCGCCGCCGTCGACCGGGACCATCACCCCGGTGAGGTAGGAGGCGGCGGGGGAGAGCAGGAAGGCGGCGACCTTGCCGAACTCCTCGGGAGTGCCGTAGCGGCCGAGCGGGATGTCGGCGCTGTGCCGGGCGCGGGCGGCCTCGGCGTCGCCGCCGAGGGCGTCGAGTTCGCGCACCCGGTCGGTGTCGATCCGGGCCGGGAGCAGGCCGACCACCCGGATGCCGCGCGGGCCGAGTTCGTCGGCGAGCGACTTGGCGGCCATCGCCAGGCCCGGGCGCAGGCCGTTGGAGATGCCGAGGCCCGCGATGGGCTGGCGCACGGAGCCGGAGAGCACGAAGCCGATCACGCCGCCCTCGCCGAGCGTCCCGGCGGCGGCGCGGGCGATCCGCAGGGCGCCGAGGAAGACCGATTCGAAGGCGTCCCGCCAGGCCTCCTCGGGGGCGGTGGCGACCGGTCCGGCCTGCGGTCCGCCGACGCTGATCAGCACGCCGTCCAGCCGGCCGAAGCGTTCGACGGCCGTCGCGACCAGCCGCTCGGCGGTCGCCGGGTCGGCGTTGTCGGCCACCAGCCCGTGCACCGCGTCCGCCCCCTCGCCCAGGGAGGCGAGTTCGGGCGGCGCC
>NZ_BAAAKJ010000249.1:0-14072 GCF_039527695.1 Kitasatospora putterlickiae | reverse complement strand
GAGTTCGCGCACGGCCTCGATCTCGGCGCCCAGGACGTCGCCGCCGTCCCGGTCCTGGTCGGCGTCCCCGCCTGGCCGACCGGCACCACCCCGTGCCGCTCGTCCGCACCCGGCCCGACCGACATGCAGCCGGTCAGCCCCAGTCCGGCCACCGCCAGCACCGCCGCGCCGCGCACCACGGCGCCCCGGACCACCGCCGTGTCCCGCTCCGTCACCGCACGCACCACCCGCACCGCACGCATCGCCACCGAAGTCCCTCTCCTGCACCCGCCCCGCCCTGGCCGCCCACCCACCGCGCACGGCCACCCTTGCGGGTGTCCAACGCCCGGCGCGGGCGCGCGGACACGGGTGGAGCCACCGGAAGCAGCCGAACGAGCGCCGGACGGCCGCGCCCGGCCCCGTCGCCCGGCCCCGTCGCCCGGCCCCGTCACTCAGCCCCAGAACGCCGAGGCCAGCCCCGCACCCGCGTAGACCGCCACCAGGCCGGCCGCGACGCTCCCCGCCACGTTCGCCACCGCGTACCGCCCGGCCCCGCTCTCCGCCAGCCGCAGCGTCTCGTACGAGAACGTCGAGTACGTGGTCAGCGCCCCGCACAGCCCGGTCCCGAGCAGCAGCTGGACGCGCGAGGACGCCGCGCCGACCGCCACCGCCCCGGTCACCAGCCCGAGGACCAGGCAGCCGCAGACGTTCACCACGAAGGTCCCCCACGGGAACACCGAGTCGTGCCGGGCCTGCACCGCCCGGTCGGTCAGGTACCGCAACGGCGCGCCGACCAGCGCGCCGACCACCACCAGCAGCCAGTTCACGCCCCGCCCTCCCCGGTCTCCCCCGCCGTGGCCGACCCGTCGACCGCCCGCCCGGCGTACCGGACCACCTCGCACCGCTCCAGGGTCACCAGCCCCTCCACCGCGAGCCCCTCCAGCTCGGGCAGGAACGCCCGCACCCGCTCCTCGGTGTCCACGATCACCACCGCCACCGGCAGGTCCTCGCTGAGCGACAGCAGCCGCGCCGTGTGCACCATCGACGACGCGCCGAACCCCTCGACGCCCCGGAACACGCTCGCCCCGGCCAGCCCGGCCGCCCGCGCCCGGTGCACGATCTCGCTGTACAGCGGGCGGTGCCGGCAGCGGTCGTTCTCGCCCACCAGCACGGTCAGCCGCAGCGCCGGACCGCCCAGCCGGGGCCGCGCCGCGCCCGTCACACCGGCCTCCGGGCCCCGCGCGCCAGCAGACGGCGCGTCACCGCGGCCGCCGCCCAGACCGCCGCCATCGCCGCCACCAGGGTCAGCCCCAGGTACCCGACGGCCGGTCCGGGCCGGCCCTCCTCCAGCAGCCGGCGGACGTCCACCGCGTACGTCGAGAAGGTCGTGAAGCCGCCGAGCACGCCCGTGCCGAAGAACGGCCGCAGCAGCGGGTGGGCCGGCCGGCCCTCGGTGACCACGACCAGGAAGACCCCGATCACGGCGCACCCCGCCACGTTCACCAGCAGCGTCGTCCACGGGAACGCCGACGGCCCGGTGGTCCACAGCAGCCCCGCGCCGTACCGGGCCGTCGCCCCCAGCGCCCCGCCGCCGGCCAGCACCGCCACCGCCGGCCCCTGCCCGCGCAGCACCGGCGGCCGCCGCCGGGCCGCCCCGGCCGCCGCACCGTCCGCCACCAAGTCCTCCGAGGTCGCCACAGACCCATGAAACACCGGCCCCGACCGCCTGGCACACCGTCACCGCAGACCCGACAATGAACCGGTGGAGATGACCCGGGAAGAGTTCGAGGTACTGGTCGCCGACGCGCTCGACCGGATCCCGCCGCAGCTGGCGGCGATGATGGACAACGTCGCGATCTTCGTCGAGGACGAGCCCGACCCGGCCGATCCGGAACTGCTCGGCCTCTACGAGGGCACCCCGCTCACCGAGCGCGGCGAGTGGTACGCCGGCGTCCTGCCGGACCGGATCCTCGTCTACCGCGGCCCGACCCTGCGCCTGTGCGAGACCCACGAGCAGGTCGTCGAGGAGGTCCGCACCACGGTCATCCACGAGGTCGCCCACCACTTCGGCTTCGACGACCACGAGCTCGACGAACTCGGCTGGTCCTGACCCCCGCCGCCCACCCGGCCGAAACCCGTTTTGGCGTTCGGCCCCACATCCCATATGCTTCTCGACGTCCCCGAACGCTGGAAACAGCCGGACAGGCCGCAAGCCCTCATCGTCTAGTGGCCCAGGACGCCGCCCTTTCAAGGCGGTAGCACGGGTTCGAATCCCGTTGGGGGCACGCAGTACCGTAGTAAAGTGCACGACCGAAAGACCTGGGTGGTTCGCCACTCCAAGGTCCCGTGGAGCAGTTGGTTAGCTCGCCACCCTGTCAAGGTGGAGGTCGCGGGTTCAAGTCCCGTCGGGATCGCTCGTCTCGCGAGAGACGGTGCAGTACGGCCAGGTAGCTCAGTTGGTACGAGCGTCCGCCTGAAAAGCGGAAGGTCGCCGGTTCGACCCCGGCCCTGGCCACAGCAGCCTGAGAAGGCGGGAAGGCCCCGGAGAGTTCACTCTCCGGGGCCTTCGTCGTGTTCGGTGACCGGGGCGGGCACGGGGGTGGGCCCGGGGCGGCGGGGGGCCGCCCCGGGCGGGGGGGGTTATTCGGAGAGACCGAAGCGGGTGTGGAGGCGGCGGAGGGGGGCGGGGGCCCACCAGTTGGCGGGGCCGGCGAGGCGCATCACGGCCGGGAGCAGGATGGCGCGGACCAGGACGGCGTCGACCAGGACGGCGAGGGCGAGGCCGACGCCGAGTTCCTTGAGGAAGACGACCGAGCCGGTGGCGTAGACCGCGAAGGTCAGGGCCAGGATGCCGGCGGCGGCGGTGATCAGCGGGGCGCTGCGCTGGATGCCGGTGGCGACGGCGGTGCCGGTGTCCGCGCCGCGGTCGTGCTCCTCCTTGATCCGGGAGACGATGAAGACCTCGTAGTCCATCGACAGCCCGTAGGCGATGCAGAACATCAGGATCGGGATGCTGGGCTCCATCGACCCGGACGAGGTGAAGTCCAGCAGGCCGGACAGGTGGCCGTCCTGGAAGCCCCAGACCAGGGCGCCGAACATCACGGTGAGGCTGAGCAGGTTGGAGACGGTGGCCTTGGCCGGGATCAGCAGGCTGCCGGTCATCAGGAAGAGCAGGATGAAGGTCGGCACCAGGATCAGGACCGCGACCAGGGGCAGCGCGCCGAGCAGGCGGGAGCGGAAGTCGGTCATGTCGGCCGGGAAGCCGCCGACCCGCACCTGGTAGGGCGCGGCCTCGTCGCGGACCTTGCCGACCAGCCCGGGCATGTCCCCGGCCAGCGCGGCCTCCTCGGGGATCACGGTGAGCCAGACGCCGGAGCCGGTGGCGAACCGCGCGGAGTCGGCGGTCGGGCCGTTGCGCAGCCGGCCTTCGGCGTAGGAGCCGGTGAAGGTGTCCACCTGGAAGACGCCGGGCAGGCTGGAGAGCCTGGCCGCGTAGGCCTCGGTCTCGCCGGTGGTGCCCTTGGGG
This sequence comes from Kitasatospora putterlickiae, assembly GCF_039527695.1. NCBI lineage: Bacteria > Bacillati > Actinomycetota > Actinomycetes > Kitasatosporales > Streptomycetaceae > Kitasatospora > Kitasatospora putterlickiae. The sequence continues at coordinate 10,567 of NZ_BAAAKJ010000249.1, read as the reverse complement.
TCGGCGACGCCGGTGGCGACGACCTGGAGGGCGTCGGTCTCACGGGCCGGGAAGCCGTCGCGGACCTGCTGCTGGACGACCCGGCTGCTGGCGTCGGCCGGCAGCACCCGCTCGTCGGGCAGGCCGAACTTCACGCCGAGGAACGGCGCGCCGACGAGCAGCAGCAGGGCGACCACGGCGGTGCCCCAGATCAGCGGGCGCTCCATCACCCGGCGGGTGAGCCGGTACCAGCGGCCGTCCTCGACCGGGCGGGCCGCCCCGGCGGCGCCCGGCCGCAGCACCCGGTGTCCGACGGCGGCGAGCGCGGCGGGCAGCAGGACGACGGCGCCGAAGATCGCGGTGAGCACCACGAAGACGCCCGCGTAGGCGAAGGACCGCAGGAAGGGGAACGGGAAGGCGAACAGCGCGAGCAGCGAGATCGCCACGGTGATCCCGCTGAAGATCACCGTCCGGCCGGCCCGTTCGACGGCGCGGACCACCGCGGTGTGCTTGTCGTGGCCGGCCGCGGCCTCCTCGCGGAACCGCGAGATGACGAACAGGCTGTAGTCGATGCCCAGGCCCAGGCCCATCACCAGGGCCAGGTTGGCGGCGAAGGTGGAGACCTCGGTGAACAGGGTGACCCCGCGCAGCAGGGTCATCGTGCCGAGCACCGAGAAGAGGCCGACGCCGATGGTCAGCCCGGCGGCCGACCAGCGCCGGTAGACGGCGAGCAGGAGCAGCAGGACGATCGGCAGCACGATCGCCTCGGCGCCCAGGAAGTCCTTCCTGGCCTGCGCGCCGACCTGCCGGAAGACCTCGTCCTGGCCGCCGACCTCGACCTTGACGTCGGCGGTCTCACGGGTGAACTTCGGCGAGAGGTCGGCCAGCCGCTCCCGGGACTCGGTGGCGGTGCCGTCCAGCCAGGCGGTGACCAGGGCCTTGCTCCGGTCGGTGGCGGCCAGGGCGGGGCTGTTGCCCTGCCCCCAGTAGGAGCCGGTGGTGCGGACGCCCGCCGAGGCGCCCAGTTCGGCGGCCAGTGCCTGGCCGGCGGCGGCGACCGCGGGGTCGTCCACGGTGCCGTGCTTGGCGGTCACCAGCAGGATCATGTTGGGACTGCCGTGGCCGAACTCGCGGTGCAGGATCTGCTCCGCCTTGTCGGACTGCGAGCCGGGCGCCTCGAAGCGCGACAACGAGAGCGCCTTCTGGGCGCCGGCGCCGAGGGCGGCGGCGATGACCAACAGGACCGTGCCGGTGATCAGCACGGCGCGCCGGCGGTCGACCAGCAGTCGGCCCAGCCTCCGCAGCAGCGGCACCCGCTGGTCGACCCCGGGTTCGAGGGTGAGCGTCATGACAACTGGTCTCCAGACGTGAGGTGGGGACGGTGCGCCCCCGGCGGCGTTCGGGTCAGCCCGACTGGTGCTTGGTCAGCCAGTCGGCGAGGGAGGCGTGGACCTGGGGGGCGTTGCGGGCCATGCCCATGTAGTGGCCCGCCTCGGGGATCTCGATCAGCTGGGTGTCGCTGCTGCCGGTGAACAGCGCGCGGTGCTCGGCGCCGCCCTGGACGCGGGCGTCCTTCTCCCCGTAGAGGAAGAGCACCGGCACCTTGATGTCCTTGAGGTGGCGCAGGTCGACCAGGACCGACCCGAGCTGGGAGGCCATGTCCCCGCAGGGGTGGCGGTTCTGGTGCGGGGCGGAGAGGGCGACCACGCCGGGATCGCTGTCGTGGAAGTTGCCGGCCTTGAACTCCTCGGTGCCCATGTCGTAGTAGGCGTAGCCGCCGGGACCGCTCGCGCCGTCCACGGCGGAGCCGCCGCGCAGGCAGGTCTGCAGGGAGGAGAAGAAGCGGGCGTTGGCCTGCGGGGTGAGGCCGAGGTCGGTCCAGTCCATCAGGACCAGGCCGTCGACGTCCTGGAAGGAGTACGCCTCGATCTGGGAGACCTGGCCGCCGTTGGACTGGCCGGCCAGCATGACCTTGTTGAAGGCGACCGGGGCGCGGCCCTCCTGCTCGGTGCGGTAGCTGCCGGCCCGCAGCTGCTCCACGATCTGGTGGGCGATGTCGGCCTGGCCGCCGATGCAGCTGCCGAAGCCGTCGGGCTTGTCGCTGGCGCCGTAGCCGATCCGGTCGATGGTGAGCGAGGCGTGGCCCTTCTTGGCCAGCTCCTCGGCGTGGTGGTAGCCGGGGGCGTCGAGGCGCCAGTACCACTCGCCGGCCGCGATGCCGTGCTCGTAGAGGGTGACGGTGCGCGGGCCCGCGCCGCCGTCGAGGACCGCCTTGGGCGCGGTGAGGTGGCCGCTGACCTGGTAGGTCTTGCCGTCGACCGGGCAGGAGGCCAGGGTGCGGTTGACGTTCTGGACGGTGAAGCGGACCGGGATGTCCACGATGGACTCGGCGGCCAGCCGGGCCTTGGTGTCGGCGGCGGCCTGTTCGGCCCCGGGTTCCGGGGCGGCCGGCCCGGCGGCGGAGGCGGCCGGGGTGCCGGACGCCGGGGTGTCGTCGGAGCGGACCGCGACGGCGGCCACCGCGGGCGTCAGGGCGATCAGCGCGGCCGTGATGGTGAGTACGGCGGTCTTCCTGGAACGGGGCACGGTCGCGGCCCTTTCGTTGTCCGGTGACGGGGCTCGGCCCGGGGAGGGGGTGGCGGGGGAGGTCATGAGGGCAGCCGTCCCTGGTCGCGGTACCAGCGCGCCTCGTCGCCCAGGGTCTGTGCCAGCGGACGGAAGGTGACGCCGAGTTCCCGTTCCGCGCGGGCGGAGGAGAGCCGGGTCCGGGTTCCGTCCAGCAGCACCCGGACCCCTTCGCGGGTGGCCACCGGAGGGCGGCCGCGCAGCTTGGCGCCGTACTCCAGGGCGGTGGCGAAGGCGAGCGCCGCGCCGGCCGGGATCTGCCGGGGCGGGTTGGCGCCGGAGGCCGCGGCGATGCCGGTGACCAGGTCGTGCAGGCCGTACCAGGAGCCGGCCACGATGTAGCGGCGCAGTCCGGCGCCGTGGGTCAGCGCGCGGACGCAGGCCGCGGCGACGTCACGGGCGTCCACCACGTGGTTGCCGGCCCGGGGGACGGCGCGCAGCTCGCCGTGCGCGACGGCGAGGAAGAGCCGGCCGGCCGAGGTAGGCCCGGCGTCGCCGGGGCCCCACATCCAGCCGGGCAGCACCAGCGGCACGGTGAGGCCCTCGCGGACGCAGAAGTCGGCGACGGCCTGCTCGGCGCGGACCTTGCTGGCCCGGTAGCCGTTGCGCCGCCAGTCGGCGGGCGGCGGGGTGTCCTCGTCGGCGGGGAACCCGGTGCTGCCCCGGCCGATGGTGTTGATCGAGCTGGTGTGCACCACCCGGGTCACCCCGGCGTCCACGGCCTCGCGGAGCAGGGTGAGCACGGCGTCGACGTTGACGGCGTGCAGCCGGCCCAGGTCGGGCTGCGGCTGGTAGTACTCGCGGAAGTAGGCGGCGGTGTGGATGACGCCGCTGGCGCCGGGCAGGGCCCGCCGGTAGCCGGCCGGGTCGGTGATGTCGCCGGCCAGGACGTCGAGCCGCTCGTCGGCGGGCAGCAGCAGCCGCGCCTTCTCCCGGTCGCGGACCAGGGCGGTCACCCGGTGGCCGGCGGCCAGCAGTTCGCGGACCACGGCGCCGCCGAGCAGTCCGGTGGCGCCGGTGACCACGACGCGGCCCGGCGGGGTGCGCTGGTCGGTCATCAGGACTCCTTCGCGGCGAGGACGGGCCCCGGGCCGTGGTCGGGATCGCCCAGGAGGCCGGGACCGTCGTCCGGGCGGTCCGCCTCGGCCCCGCCCGCCGGGGCGAGCGGCTCCTCGCGCAGCCCGAAGCGCTCCTGGAACCGCTTGAGCGGTGCCGGGGCCCACCAGGTGGCGTGGCCGCCGAGGGCCATCACGGCGGGGACGAGCAGGCAGCGCACCACGGTCGCGTCGACCAGCACGGCGAGCGCGACACCGAGGCCGAGCATCTTGGTGTTGGTGATGCGGGAGGTGCCGATCGCCACCAGCACCACCGAGAGGATCAGCGCGGCGGCGGTGATCAGCCCGCCGGTGTGGCGGATGCCGTCGGCGACGGCCTTGCGCGGATCGTGCCCGCGTCCGTACTCCTCCTTGACCCGGGAGAGCAGGAAGACCCCGTAGTCCATGGAGAGGCCGAAGGCGACGCAGAACATCAGCACCGGCAGGGTGGTCTCGACCGCGCCGGTCGGGGTGAAGCCGAGCAGGCCGGACAGGTTGCCGTCCTGGAACACCCAGACCACGACGCCGAACATCGCGGTCAGGCTGAGCGCGTTCAGCAGCACCGCCTGGAGCGGGATCAGCAGGCTGCCGGTGAGCAGGAAGACCAGCAGCAGGGTGGCCCCGACGATCAGCGCGCCGGCCGGCAGCAGGCGCACCCCGATGGCGTGCTTGCTGTCGACCAGGGAGGCCGCCTGGCCGCCGACCACCGGCCGCAGGCCGGGGAACTCGGCGCCGGCCCGGCGGATCTCGCCGACCAGGTCCTGGTTCGCCTGGGAGACGTCGCCCCGGCCGGCGGCGGGCACCACCGAGAGGTGGCCGAGGCCGTCACCGGTGCGGACGCTGTCGGCCGGGCTGGACGCGCCCGTGGCGGCGCCGGAGCGGTAGTCGCCGAGCGGGGTGGAGACCTCGGTGACGCCGGGCAGCGCGGAGAGCTCGGCGGCGAACCGGCCGAGCGCCTCGCGGCCCGGGTCGGCGGCGGCGGTGGCCGAGGTGGCCTCGCTGTGCACCACCACGTCGATGACGCCGGTGGCGCTGGCGGTGAAGCCGTCCCGGATGCTCTGCTGGACCACCCGCGACTCGGAGCCGGTGGGCAGCTGCCGGTCGTCGGCGGCGGCGAACTGGACGCGCAGGAAGGGCAGTCCGGCGAACAGCAGCAGCGCGGTGATGCCGAGCGCGAACAGCGGGGCGCGCCGCATCACCAGGGTCGCGGTGCGGTGCCAGCCCATGCCGGTGGGCCGGTCGGCGCGGGCGGCGCGCGCGGCGCGGCCGGGCATCCGGATCTTGAGCGCGTCGATCCGGCCGCCGAGCAGGGTGAGCAGGGCGGGCAGCAGGATCAGCGCCGCGGCGGCGGCGATCAGCACCACGGAGATGCCCGCGTACGCGAACGAGCGCAGGAAGTAGAGCGGGAAGACGAGCATGGCGGAGAGCGAGACCGCGACGGTCAGCGCGGAGAACAGCACCGCGCGCCCGGCCGTGTCGAGCGTGGCGGCGACGGCCGCGCGGACCTCCAGGCCGCGTTCGCGCTCCTCGCGGAAGCGCCGCACGATGAGCAGCGCGTAGTCGATGGCGAGGCCGAGTCCGAGCGCGGTGGTGAGGTTCTGCGCGAACACCGAGACCTCGGTGAAGTCGGTGATCACCCGCAGGGCCGCGTTGGTGCCGAGGATCGCGCAGATCCCGACGGCGAGCGGCAGCAGGGCGGCGACCAGGCCGCGGAACACCAGGATCAGGATCAGCAGGGTGATCGGCAGCGCGATCAGCTCGGCCCGGGCCAGGTCGTCGGCGATGGTGGCCTGCATCTCGTCGCGGACCGCGACGGAGCCGCCGAGCCTGATCTCCAGCTGCTCCAGACCCGTCGGGCTGCCCCGGTAGCGGGGGGCCAGCCGGTCGAAGACCTCCTTGGCGCGGTTCTCGTCGCCCTCGATGCGGGCGAGGATCAGCGCCGTGCCGCGGTCGGCGGAGCGCAGGCCCTCAAGGCCGGTCTGCCAGTACGAGGTGACGCCGACGACGTCCGGTTCGAAGGCGAGCCGCTCGCCGAGGCGGGCGCCGGCCTGGGCCGTCTCGGGGGTGTCCACCGAGCCGCCGGCCTTCGCCGAGACCTGAAGGACGAGGTTGGGCGAGCTGGCCGGGAAGGAGTCCTCCAGCAGCACGGCGGCGCGCGCCGACTCCGAGCCCGGGTCGGCGGTGCCGCCGTTGTGCAGCCGGTCGGTGACCCCGGCGCCCACGACCAGCGCGTTGACCAGGAAGACCACCACGAACAGGAGGGCGGACCAGGGCCGGGCGGTGACCGCCCGGCCGAGTCGCTTGAGCATCGGGAACCTCACGGAGCGGGGGTGGCGGAACGCTGCCCGGTCGGCAGCGCGGAGAGCAACTCGCCCACCCGGCCCGGTCGGTCCAGGGTCACGACCCCGGCCACCACACCGTCGGGACGGAGGTGGCAGGCCAGGGCCGCCGCCCCGGCCTGCCCGCCGGGAAGCCGGCCGGCCGCGAGGTCGTGGCCGACCGGCCCCGCCGGGGCGGGCAGCGGCCCGTCCGGCGGGAGCAGGAGCAACACGTCGGCGAGGTCGCGCACGCCGCGCCGGGTCAGCTCGGTGGCGGCCTCCTCGGCCGCCGTCGCGGCCTCCTGCCCGGTCCCGGCGACCAGCACCGTGTGCCGGCCGGTCGCGAGGTAGCCGTGCAGGGAGGTGGCGCTCGTCCCGCCCACCGGGCGGAGCGGCGCGTCACCGAGCCGTCGGCCGGGGGTCGGACCACCCGGCGCGGGCGTGCGCCCGACGGCCGGACTGGCCGTCAGATCGAGGTCCAGCTGGGCGAGCTCCGGAACGATGCGGCGTTCCAGGGCGCCGCTGCGGGAGAGGACGCCGAGCAGCAGGTCGCGCAGGGCGCGGGCCGGGCGCGGCTTGAGCAGCCAGAGCCTGGTCTGCCGCTCGGAGTTGCGCACCGCCCGGGCGGAGGTGGGGCGGCGCTCCGGGTCGTAGCTGTCGAGCAGCGCCGGGTCGCCGCCGCGCAGCACGGCGGCGAGCTTCCAGCCGAGGTCGAAGCCGTCCTGGACGCCGGTGTTGAGGCCCTGCCCGCCGGCCGGGCTGTGGGCGTGCGCGGCGTCCCCGGCCAGGAAGACCGGGCCGTGCCGGAACCGGGCGGCCACCTTGGTGTGCACCCGGAAGCGACTGGTCCACCAGGTCTCCTGGACGGTCCAGCGGCCCTTGCCGCGGGCGTCCAGGAGCTGCTGGAGCTCGGCGTCGTCCGGCGGTCCGGTCCGGCGGCCCGGGGGCAGGTCGAAGAAGATCCGGTGACCGCCCTCGGGCAGCGCGACCAGGACCAGCACGCCGTCCGGGCTGAGGTGGTACTGCGCCTCGGTGGGCGGCAGGTCGCCGGCGATCCGGCCGTCGCCGAGCACGAACTCCCGGTCGTAGCTGTTGCCCTCGTAGGGGATGCCGAGCGCCTCGCGGACCGTGCTGCGGACGCCGTCGGCGCCGATCACCCAGGGGACGGAGACGGTCTCGGCCGCGCCGCCGGCCGACTCAAGGCGGACCACCGCCCGGTCGCCGGCCACCTCGACCGAGGTGGCCCGGGTGGCCCACTCGACCCGTCCGCCGAGGCCGAGCAGCCGCTCGTAGAGCAGCTCCTCGGTGACCGGCTGGGGCACGCAGAGCGGCCCGGGGAAGCGGGTGTCGGCCAGGGTGCCGAACGAGACGCCGGCCAGCCGGCGCCCGTTCGACCAGTAGGAGGCGCCGGTGAGCGGCAGGGCCCGCTCGGCGACCGCGTCGGCCACGCCGAGGCGGTGCAGCGCCTCCAGGGCGCCGCTCCACATCACCAGGGCCTTGGGCTCGGCGGCGAAGCACTCCCGGCGGTCCACCAGGCGCACCGGCACGCCGTGCTGGAGCAGCGCGCAGGCCGCGGTCAGCCCGGTGGGACCGGCGCCGACCACGAGGACCTGCGGCGGCGCCGTCATCGGAGCGCCCCGTCGGCCGGCCGGCCGAGGTCCTCCACCAGGGGGTGTCCGAGCCGGTTGGAGAGTTCGCGCAGGGCCTGGGCGGTCAGCCGCTCGGAGACCTCGCGGATGGTCTGCGCGGTGTTCTCGAAGAGCACGGTGTGGAAGCCGAGCCGCGCGGCGGCGTCGAGGTTCTCGGCCGTGTCGTCGATGAAGAGGCAGCGTCCGGCGGGGGTGTCGAGCCGCCGCAGCAGCCGCAGGTAGAGCTCCGGGTCCGGCTTGCGGACCCGCTCGGCCGAGGAGTCGACGACCACGTCGAAGATCTCCGCCACCGGGAGGGTGGCCTGCCAGCGGGGGCGCCACTCCACCACGTTGTTGGTGAGCAGCGCCGTCCGGTATCCGTTGGACTTCAACTGGCGCACGAAGTCGACGAGTTCGGCGTTGGCCCGGCGGCCCTGGAACCACAGCTCGCCGAACGGCCGGCCGCCGAGGGCGGCGGCCGAGCGCAGCGGCAGCTCGGCCAGCAGCCGCTCGGTGAACTCCTGCTCGGTGATCGCCGCGACCTCCAGCTCGGCCATCGGGCTGATCCCGTAGCGCGCGGTGGCGGCCGCGAAGGCGGTGCCGACGGCCTGCAGGTCCAGGCCGGTGCGCACGCCGAACTCGGTGAAGGTCTCGGCGAGCGGGTTGGTCAGCACGCCGCCGTAGTCGAGGACCACGGTGTCGATGCCGTCGGCGGGCGGGACGGGGTGGTTCAGCTCCACTGGGTCACCTCGATGGCGAGGGAGGCGACGGTGTGCCCCTCCTGGGAGACGGTGATCGAGACCGGGACGGTGACCGCGCCGAGCGCGCCGTCGAAGCTGGCGTCGCCGACCTCGGCGACCGCCTTGGTCACCAGGTCCAGCTCGGCGAAGTCGGAGAACTCGGCCCTCGCCGCGGTGACCACCAGGCTCTCGGCCGGCAGGCCGTGCAGCTTGGCGACGGCGGCCACGGAGAGCTGGCGGGCGGCCTCCAGCTGGAGGTTGCCGGGCACGTGGTCCAGCTGGTGGTCGAACAGGTGGGGGTGGTCGGTGTCCACCACCAGCATCGCCGAGGCGGTGCCGGACTCGCTGACCGACGGCTCGGTCAGCACGATGTTGGACGCGTCCCGGCGGCCGACCAGGGACGGCGCGGAGCGCAGCAGCTGCGGGTGGCGCGGCGAACGGCCGTCCAGCTTCTTGCGGTTGCCGGCCCGCAGCATCTGGAACGCCCGGTTGGTGACGAAGGTCAGCGAGCCCGAGCCGACGATGGCCGCCTCGCCGTCCAGCCAGAAGGTGCCGGTGAAGTCGAAGCCGAGCACCCGGCCGGCCGCGTTGCGCTTGGGTCGGACGGTGGTGGAGAGCACGGCGTGCGCCGGGCGCGACCCGATCCGCAGGGCCTCCAGACCGGAGATGGTGAGGTTCAGGGCGCTGAAGATGAAGGCGCGGTCCAGCGGCACGTCCAGGTAGCGGTGCGCGACCAGCACGCCGGACTGGCGCAGGACCTCGACCAGCAGCAGGAAGTCGTAGCTCCCGCCGCGCTCGCCGACGACGTGGGCGCGCGGCAGCTGGGCCGCGACCTCGAAGGTGTGCTCGTCGTTCGTCGGGTCCTCGCCGACCCGCGCCGAGTCGGTGACGAACACCTCGGCGATGGCGGCGCGGTGCACCAGGTCACGCGGAACGGTGGCGTCGAACCGCAGCTCGGCGGCCGGCTTGTGGCCCCGGGACTCCTCGGAGTCCGGCATTCTCAGCAGCTCGGGTGTGGCGTTCATGGTGAATCCCCCCGTGGGCAACGTCTGTTTCCCGGATAGAAGGCGCTGAAGGGTGGTTCGATACGGCCTCGGTGCGACGGGCCGGTCCCCCCGGCGGCGCCGGCCGGGGTCCTCGCGGTTCCCGGCCTGCGGCAACTCTCCGGCCCCGCGCTGACCGTCCGCTGAAGGCGCCGGGAAGTGGCCGGGAAGGGCCCGGGAAGCGGCGCGGGAAGCGACCGGGGGGGTGGCGAACCGGGAGCCGCCCGGGGGGTGGGGGCGGGAACGGGTGCCGGTCATGTCCCTGCCCAAGATCAGCGGCACTTACACAAACGATGAGGTAACGATCCGGGAGCCGAACCCCGCCCGGTGGTAACGTCCGCGTGGGGGCGAGACGTCACAACTGCTTTGGGGGGAGCGTTGGCTGACGACGTGTGGTTCGAGGTGCTCGGACCGGTGCGGGTCAGACGGGGACAGAGCGCGGCCGACCTCGGCCCGCCCCGACAGCGGGCGGTACTGGCCGTTCTGCTGCTCAACAGCGGGCGCCCGGTGCGCACCGAACGGATCGTCCATCTGGTCTGGGGCTCCGAGGCGCCCGGACGGAGCGTCAACCTGGTGCAGAAGTACGTCTCCGGGCTGCGCCGGGCGCTCGCCGGGCTGGCCACGCTGGCCTGGACGGACGCCGGGTACGTCCTCGCCGCGTCCGGCACGGTGGACGTCGAGCGGTTCGAGGAGCTGCTCGCCGACGGGCGGTCCCGGCGGACCACCGGCGACGCGGCGGGCGGCGCGGAGGCGTTCACCGAGGCGGTCGCGCTCTGGCGCGGGCCACTCGCCCAGGGCGTGGACGGGCCGGGGATAGAGCCGGTGCGGCTGCGGCTGGCCGAGGCCCGGCTCGGCGCCCTGGAGGACCTCTTCGACCTGGAGCTGGAGCTCGGCCGGCTGGCCGGACGGATCCCGGAACTGCGCCGGCTGGCGTCCGAACACCCGCTGCGCGAGCGGTTCCAGGCCCAACTGGTGCTGGCGCTGGCCCAGTCCGGACGGCAGGCGGAGGCGCTGGAGGTGCACGAGCGGGTCCGCCGGCTGCTCGCCGAGGAGCACGGCCTGGACCCGGGACCGCACCTGCGGGCCGCCCAGGAGCGGGTGCTGCGGCTGGCCCCGGCGGAGGCCGCCGGCGCGGAGCCG
>NZ_BAAAKJ010000248.1:2452-3929 GCF_039527695.1 Kitasatospora putterlickiae | reverse complement strand
AGTCGCCGGAGCCGGCGGCCGGCGCGGTGGACCCGGGCGCGGCACTGTACTGGGGCTTCGGGCGGGTGCTGCGCCGTGAGCACCCCGAGCTGCGGCCGGTGCTGGTGGACGTGGCCGGCGCGGACCCCGACTGGGCGGCGCGGTGTGCCGCCGAACTGGCCGGGGAGGACGGCGCGGACCAGGTGCTGCTGCGCGGTGGCGAGCGGCTGGTGGGCCGGCTGGTGCGCGGCCTGGCCGCGGCGGCGGACGCCCCCGCGCGGCCGGCCCCGCGTTCGGCGGGCCCGCAGCCGTTCCGGCTCGCCCCGGACCGTCAGGGCACCTGGGACGGCCTGGCGTTCCGCCCGCTGGAGCGGCGCGCGCCCGGCGCCGGGGAGATCGAGATCGCGGTGGGTTCGGCCGCGCTGAACTTCATCGACGTGATGAAGGTGATGGGCACCTACCCCGACCCGTCGGCCGACGCCCGGCTGCTCGGCCTGGACGGCGCGGGCGTGGTGACCAGGACCGGCGAGGGCGTCACCCGCTTCGCCGTCGGGGACCGGGTGGTCGCCTGCACCGGGGGCGGCGCGCTGGCCACCCACTGGACGGTGCTCGCCGACCACGCGCAGCCCGTCCCGGCGGGGATGTCCGACGAGGACGCGGCGGCGTTCCCGGCGGTGACCATCACCGCCTGGTACGGGCTGCGGCACCTGGCCGCGCTGGCGCCCGGCGAGACGGTGCTGGTGCACTCGGCGGCCGGCGGCCTGGGCCTGGCGGCGATCGAGGTGGCCCGGCTGCTCGGCGCCGAGGTGCTGGCCACGGCGGGCAGCGAGGAGAAGCGCGCCCATCTGCGCGGTCTCGGCGTCCGGCACGTCTTCGACTCCCGGGACCTCTCCTGGGCGGAGCTGGTGCGCGAGGCGACCGGCGGCCGGGGCGTGGACGTCGTGCTCAACTCGCTGACCGGCGCGGCGATCCCGCTGGGCCTGGAGGTGCTGGCCGAGGGCGGCCGGTTCGTCGAGGTGGGCAAGGCCGACATCTACGCCGGGCGCACGCTGGGCCTGGACGCGTTCCGCAAGGGGATCACCCTGGCCTCGCTGGACCTCGCGGGGGTGATCGCCCGCCGTCCGGCGCTGTTCACCCGGCTCTTCGCCGAGGTGTGGGAGCGGGTCGAGGAGGGCGGGCTGCGGCCGCTGCCGGTGCTGCGCCGGCCGTTCGCGCGGGCCGCCGAGGCGATGCGGGAGATGGCGCGCGGCAACCACATCGGCAAGTTCGTGCTGTCCGACCCGGCGACGGTCGCCGAGGTGGCGCCGGAGCCGCTGCGGGACGGCCGGTTCCGGGGCGACGGCGCCTACCTGATCACCGGAGGCCTGGGCGCGCTCGGCCTGTCGCTGGCGGAGTTCATGGCCGAGCGGGGCGCGGGCCGGCTGGCCCTGGTCGGGCGCTCGGCGCCGTCCGGGGAGGCGGTGGCGCGGATCGAGGCGCTGCGGGCGCGCGGGGTGCT
>NZ_BAAAKJ010000248.1:0-2385 GCF_039527695.1 Kitasatospora putterlickiae | reverse complement strand
CGGCGATCCGGCGGCCGTCGCCGCGCTGCTCGAACGGGTCGACCGGGAGCTGCCGCCGCTGCGCGGCGTGGTGCACGCGGCCGGTCTGCTGGACGACGCGACGGTGCTGAATCTGACGCCGGAGCAGCTGCACCGGGTGCTGGCGCCCAAGGTGGACGGCGCGGTCAACCTGGACGCGGTGACCGCTGACGACCCGCTGGACTTCTTCCTGCTGTTCTCCTCGGCGGCGGCGCTGTTCGGCAACGCCGGGCAGGCGGCCTACGCGTCGGGCAACGCCTTCCTGGACGCGCTGGCGGTGGACCGGCGCCGGCGCGGGCGGCCCGCGCTGAGTGTGCAGTGGGGGCCGTTCAACGACGTCGGTCTGGCCGCCGCGGAGGACAACCGCGGCGCCCGGTTGGCGGAGCGCGGCATGGCCGGGTTCTCCACCGGGGAGGCCTGGCGGGCGCTGGAGGGCTTCCTGGGCGGTGACGAGCAGGTGGTCGCCTATGTGCCGATCGATCTGCGGCAGTACCTGGAGGCGTACCCGGACGCCGTGACGCTGGAGAGCTGGAGCGCGCTGCGCGAGCTGGCCCGGCACGGGGGCGGCGGCGGCAGCGCGGGCGCGGCCTTCCTCGCCGGGCTGCGGGCCGCGCCCGAGGAGCGGTGGCCGGAGCTGCTGGAGGCCAAGGTGCGGGAGCTGGCGGGCCGGGTGCTGCGGCTGGACAGCGGGGCGGTCGACCGGGACACCCCGTTCAAGGCCCTCGGACTGGACTCGCTGATGGGCCTGGAGCTGCGCAACCGGCTGGAGGCGGCGTTTGGGCTGCGGCTGTCGCCGACCCTGCTGTGGACGTACGGCACGCCCCGGGCGCTGTCCGCCGTGCTGGCGGAGCGGCTGCTCGGCGAGCGGCCGGACGAGGGCGCCGAGGCGGCCACGGACGGCGAGGGCTGAGCGCGATGACGGAGCAACGGACCACCACCGCGCCCACGCCGCTGACCAGGGCGCTGGACACCGTGCGCAAACTGCGGGCGCAGCTGGACGCCGCGAGCGGCACCGGCCCGCTGGCCGTGGTCGGCATCGGCCTGCGGCTGCCGGGCGGCATCGCCGACCTGGACGGCTACTGGACCGCGCTGGCCGGGGGCCGGGACCTGGTCGGCCCGCTGCCGGCCGGACGGCGCGGACCGTTCGCCGCCGAGTGGGAGCGGCTGCCGCACACCGGCGGCTTCCTGGACGAGGTGATGGACTTCGACGCGGAGTTCTTCGGCATGGGGGCCGAGGAGGCGCGCGGGACCGACCCGCAGCAGCGGCTGCTGCTGGAGGTGGCCTGGGAGGCCCTGGAGAACGCGGCGCTCCCGCCGGACCGGCTGGACGCGGCCCGCACCGGGCTGTTCGTCGGGATCACCGGGCAGGAGTACTGGGACTGGCACCAGGGCGAGTTGGACACCCACTGGGCGGGCGGCAACGGCCACTGCTTCACGGTCGGCCGGGTCGCGTACGCGCTGGGGCTGGCCGGGCCGGCGATCACGGTGGACACCGCCTGCTCGTCCTCGCTGGTCTCGGTGCACCTGGCGCGGCAGGCGCTGGCCCGCCGGGAGTGCGACGTGGCGCTGGCCGGCGGGGTGAACCTGGTGCTGTCGCCGCGCGCCACCCGGCTGCACCAACTGGCGGGCACGCTGTCACCGGACGGGCGGTGCAGCCCGTTCGACGCCCGGGCGAACGGCTTCACCCGGGGCGAGGGCTGCGGCGTGCTGGTGCTCAAGCGGCTGGAGGACGCCCGGCGCGACGGCGACCGGGTGCACGCGGTGGTGAACGGCTCGGCGGTGAACCAGACCGGCCGCTCGACCGGCTTCACGGCGCCCAACGTGCTGTCGGAGGTGGCGCTGACCGAGGCGGTGCTGGCGGACGCCGGGCTCGCCCCGGCCGACATCGGCCTGGTGGAGGCGCACGGGACGGGCACCTCGCTCGGGGACACCATCGAGATGGAGGCGATCGCCGCCGCGCTGGGCCGCCGCAACGGCGGGGCGGAGCTGGCGGTCGGCTCGGTCAAGGCCAATCTGGGGCACCCGGAGTCCGCCGCCGGGGTGATCGGGCTGGTCAAAGCAGTGCTGTGCCTGCGCCGGCGCGAGGTGCCGCCGCTGGCCCACTTCACCACCCTCAACCCGCTGATCGACCTGGACGGCACCGGGATCACCCTGCCGACGGCGCTGCGGCCGTGGCCGGCGCGCGCCGGACGGCACGCGCTGGTCAGCGCCTTCGGCATGGGCGGCACCAACGCCCAGGTGGTCGTCGGCGCGGCCGGGGACGAGGACGCGGGCGCCGCCCCGGCGGGGCCGGTCGACGGCTTCGAGCTGTCCGCCCGCACCCCGCAGGCGCTGCGCGCGCTGGCCGACGCGCTGCACGGACGGCTG